>CANIAI010000123.1 GCA_947465275.1 Acidobacteriota bacterium
CTCAGTGACGTGTACGTCCGTCTGTGCGCCATGGGAATCGTGACCGACCTGAGGATCTTCTGATGGCCTCGTACACAACCTATACCTACGACGTGCTCGTGGTCGGCGCCGGCGGCGCCGGCATGCGGGCGGCCATCGAGGCGGCGAACTCCGGCGTGACCGTTGGCCTGATCTGCAAGTCGCTCCTGGGCAAGGCGCACACCGTCATGGCCGAGGGCGGCATGGCCGCGGCGATGGCGCACAACGACGACCGCGACAGCTGGAAGGTGCACTTCGCCGACACGATGCGCGGCGGCCAGTACGTGAACAACTGGCGCATGGCCGAACTCCACGCGAAGGAAGCGCCCGACCGCGTCCGTGAGCTCGAAGCCTGGGGCGCCGTGTTCGACCGCACGCCCGACGGCCGCATCAACCAGCGCAACTTCGGCGGCCACCGGTATCCGCGCCTCGCGCATGTCGGCGACCGCACGGGGCTCGAGCTGATCCGCACCCTCCAGGACCACACGATTCACCTCGGGGTGACCGTCCACATGGAGTACACGGTCATCGAGCTGCTGCTCGACGACAAGGGCGCCTGCGGCGTCGTCGCCTACGACCGTGAGCGTGGTCGGTTCCACGTGCTGATGGCCAAGGCCATCGTCTTCGCGACCGGCGGCGTGGGCCGCGCCTTCAAGATCACCAGCAACAGCTGGGAGGGCACCGGCGACGGGCACGCGCTCGCGTATCGCGCCGGCGCCGAGATGATCGACATGGAGTTCATCCAGTTCCATCCGACCGGGATGGTCTGGCCGCCCAGCGTGCGCGGCATCCTCGTGACCGAGGGCGTGCGTGGTGAGGGAGGCGTCCTGCGTAACAGCGAGGGTCGCCGCTTCATGTTCGACGACATCCCCGACAACTACAAGCCGCAGACGGCGTCCGACCCCGAAGAGGGCTGGCGGTACACGCAGCAGGACAAGACCGCCCGGCGTCCGCCGGAACTGCTGACGCGCGACCACGTGGCGCGGTGCATCAACCGCGAGGTCAAGGCGGGACGTGGTTCACCGCACGGCGGCGTGTTCCTCGACATCGCGTGGATCAAGGAGAAGATCAAGGACTCCGAGGGCCACATCAAGCGGAAGCTCCCGAGTATGTACCACCAGTTCAAGGAGCTCGCCGACCTCGACATCACCAAGGAGGCGATGGAGGTCGGGCCGACCACGCACTACATCATGGGCGGCATCCGCGTCGACGGCGACACGCAGGAGACGAGCATCCCGGGCCTGTTCGCGGCCGGCGAGTGCTCGGCCGGGATCAATGGCGCGAACCGCCTCGGCGGGAACTCGCTGTCCGACCTGATCGTGTTCGGCAAGCGCGCCGGTGAACACGCCGCGCAGCTCGCCCGCACGCGCACCGCGCCGTCGATCGACGACGCGAAGGTGCAGGCGGCCATCCAGGAATCGCTCGCGCCCTTCGAGCGCGGCGACGCCGGCGAGAACCCGTACAAGGTGCAGGCCGACCTGCAGGAAGTGATGCAGGCCAACGTCGGCATCGTCCGTCTCGAGAACGAGATGCAGTTCGCGCTCCAGGAGATTCAGAAGTTCAAGGAGCGCGCGTCCCGCGTCGGCGTCAGCGGTCACCGGGAGTACCACGCCGGCTGGCACACGGCGCTCGACCTCCGGAACCTGCTGGCGGTTGCCGAAGCGATTACGCTCTCGGCCATCGAGCGCAAGGAGAGCCGTGGTGGTCACTTCCGGGAAGACTACCCGGACAAGGTGGCCGAGTTCGGCACGTTCAACATCAAGACGAAGCGCGGCGCCGACGGCGAGATCTCGGTCTCGCGCCTGCCCCTGACCCCGATGCCTGACTACCTGAAGGAAGTCATCGAGGAGCAGAAGTCGTAGTCCGGGATGCCGAAGGTTTAGAGGAGACTCTCCAGCAATGGCGCAAGCGACCAAAGCGACTGTCAAGATCTGGCGGACCCATCCCGGCGGCGACGGCACGTACCAGACCTTCACGACCGACGTGTCGGAAGGCATGGTCGTCCTGGACGTGGTGCACAAGATTCAGGCGGAGCAGGCGCCGGACCTCGCGGTCCGGTGGAACTGCAAGGCCGGCAAGTGCGGCTCGTGCTCGGCCGAGATCAACGGCCGTCCGCGGCTGATGTGCATGACGCGGCTCAGCCAGTTGAACCTCTGGGAGCCGATCACGATCGAGCCGATGCGCACGTTCCCGCCCATCAAGGACCTGGTGACGGACGTCTCCTGGAACTTCCGGGTGAAGAAGGCCATCAAGAAGTTCAAGCCGCGGCAGCCGGATGCTCCGGACGGCACGTGGCGGATGGCGCAGCGCGACGTGGATCGCGTCCAGGAGTTCCGGAAGTGCATCGAGTGCTTCCTGTGCCAGGACGTCTGCCACGTGCTGCGTGACCACAACAAGCACGACGAGTTCATCGGTCCGCGGTTCCTCGTCTACACGGCGAACCTCGAGATGAACCCGCTCGACACCGAAGACCGCGTGCCCGACCTGAAGGACGAGCACGGCATCGGGTACTGCAACATCACGAAGTGCTGCACGAAGGTGTGCCCCGAGCACATCCACATCACCGACAACGCGATCATCCCGCTCAAGGAGCGGGTGGTGTCGCGGTACTACGACCCGGTGACGCGGCTGCTGCGGATGGTCACCGGGGGCTAGCCGGGTGCCGGGCGGATGCCCGGCCGTGGGTGACGGGAACGGACGAGGGGCTGGCGCGGGACACCGCGTCAGCCCCTCTGTCGTGTACGGGACGGATGGACGGGCGCGGCCTGGCGCGCCGGGGGCCGATCAGCGGGAGCGGTCGTAGGCGTCGGCCTGCTCGTGCGCGTGATACGAGCTGCGGACGAGGGGCCCCGACTCGACGTGCACGAAGCCCCTGGCCAGCGCGGCGCGCTTCAGCTCGGCGAACTCGTCGGGATGGTAGTAGCGCACCATCGGCGCATGCGTCGTCGTGGGGCGCAGGTACTGGCCGATCGTCAGGATCGAGACGCCGACCTGGCGCAGGTCGTCGAACACCTGCAGCACCTCGTCGACCTCCTCGCCGAGGCCCACCATGATGCCGGTCTTCGTCGCGATGTCGGCGCTGTACCGGCGCGAGCGATCGAGCAGTTCGAGCGACCGGGCGTACTTCCCGCCCGAGCGCGCCATGCGGTAGAGGCGCGGCACCGTCTCGATGTTGTGATTCATCACGTCCGGGCCGGCCTCGAGCACCGCCTGCAGCGGCGCCTCCTTGCCCTGGAAGTCCGGAATCAGCACCTCGATGCGGCACGACGGGACGAGCGCGCGGGTCTGGCGGATGGTCTCGGCGAAGATCGACGCGCCGCCGTCAGGCACGTCGTCGCGATCGACCGAGGTGATGACCGCGTACTGCAGCTGCATGGCCTGGATCGCCTCGGCCACACGCCTCGGCTCGGCGAGGTCGAGCGGCTCGGGACGGCCATGGCTGACCGCGCAGTAGGCGCAGTTGCGGGTGCAGACCTCGCCCAGGATCATGAAGGTCGCCGTCCCATGGTGCCAGCACTCCCCGATATTGGGGCAGCGGGCTTCCTCGCAGACGGTATTGAGCTTCAGGTCCTTCATCAGCCCGCGGAGCCGGAGGTAGTTCTCCGATCCGGGGGCCCTGACCTTCAGCCAGTCGGGCTTGGGGGCACGGGGGCGGATGAATTCGAGGGGCGACTCGACGGGCACGTGACCATTGTAGGGGACGGGCGGCAAAAAAGTGGAACCCGGGACCGACCAGCTGTGGGCCGGCCTGTCCCGGGTTCCGGGCTCCGACGAATCTCCCCCAAGTTCCGCCGGAACTTCTCGAATCTGCGTCAGTTCGCGAGCGTGATCGTCCCCTGCAGGCTGGCGTTGTCAGGGGCGTCGTGGTCGTGGAATCCGCAGGTGCGAATCGCGGTCAGCGCGCCCGTCTGCCTCGTCTGTCCCGGCCCGATGAACCCCAGCTCGTTGATGGCGGGGCAGTCGACGTGGGACGGATGAGGGTTGGACGCGATTTCGTGGCCGCGGGTGTCATTGTTGATGACGGTGACCCGGGCGCCGGGCGTCACCAGCAGCGCCCTGGGCGAGACCGTGCCGCCGGCCGCAATCGTGATGGTGGTGCCGGCGACCGGCGTCGGCGCCGGCGTGCTGGCCGTGGGTGAGGTGGGGGACGACGAGCCGCCGCACATCGCCGACGCGAGCGAGAGCCCGACAACGAGCGTGAGAACGGCCGGACGAATGCTGGTGTGCATCAGAAGGTCCTCGAGAGGGTGAAGCCCTTACGGCTGAGTCGCAAAGCCGATGCCCACGGCGCGACCGCGAAACGCCAACGAAACGGCCAGAGCCGCAGCCCGATCGGGCAATTCGCTTACGGCGCCCGTAACCACTTACGCCCGGCGTAAGACGCTTGCGTCGCGCGACGGTGGCGCGTTTTCCGCGCGGCAGCAGGTATACTTTTGCGCTACCTGGACTGGATGGGTCCATCGGCGGCATCCCCCCTCTGTCGCCGCAGTGTTGGAGAGACGGCGTGGCGTACATCATCTGCGAGCCCTGCGTTGGAACGAAGGACACGGCCTGTGTGGACGTATGTCCGGTGGATTGCATCCACCCTCGCAAGGATGAGGACGGTTTCGGGGCGGCGGAGATGCTCTATATCCACCCGGACGAGTGCATCGACTGCGGGGCCTGCGTCCCCGCCTGTCCGGTCGAGGCGATCTATGCCGTCGACGAGACGCCGGACAAGTGGAAGCGCTTCATCCCGGTGAACGCCGCGTTCTTCCAGAAGTAGGCGCCGGCGCGGATCGCGCGCACGGGCGTCCGGGTCGTCGAAGAGGGGAGAGTCCATGGCGTCGAGGTCACTTCGTCTCACCCTGTGCGTGGCGGCCGGCATCGCCGCGTGCACGCTCGGACTGCGCGCGCAGAAGGTGTCCAACACCGACGCGGAGGTGCAGTACCAACTGGGCGTTCTCCTCAGCGGCGAGACCCGGTACGAACTGGCGGTGGACGCGTTCGACCGCGCCACCCGCGCCGATGATCCCGACCTCGTCAACCGCGCCCGCAACGGAAAGATCCAGGCGGCGATGCGCACCGCGCAGTTCGCCCTGGCGCGCCAGGAAGCCGAGCGCCTGCGCGTCGATGCCCCCCTCGACGTCGACGCCCGCACCCTCCACGCCGACACGTTGTGGGCGGCCGGCCTGTTCGATGAGTCGGAGGCGCTCTACCGCGATGTCCTGAAGGAGGCGCCGAACGCCTCACGCGCCCGGTTCGGGAGCGCACGGGCGCTCGCCACGCGCAGCCATCTCGACGACGCCCTCGCCGAGGCGATGACGGCGGTCTCCCTGGCGCCCCGCGACGGCGAGATTCACGCCGAACTCGGCTCCATCTACGAACGGCTGCACCGCTTCGATGATGCCGCGGCCTCGTACACGAACTACATCAACCTGCTGCCCAACAAGGACCACAGCGACAAGGCGGCGTGGGCGCGCGCGCAGGTGAAGTTCCTGCAGGCGTTCGAGGGCCGCGTGCCGGTCGAGGTGCAACCGGCCGCCGCGGCGAGGCTCCACACCGTGCCGTTCAAGCTCGTGCGCGACAAGATCGTCGTGCAGGCGCGGATCAACGGTGGGCCGCTGCAGGACTTCATCCTCGACACCGGGTCCGAGGAAACGGTGGTCTCGCGCGAGGTCGCCGAGAAGCGCGGCGTGAAGCCGATCACCTACACCCTCAGCGCCGGCGTCGGGGAAGTGGGACTCCGGGGACTGCAGCTGGCACGCGTCGATCGGCTCGAGATCGGCGACCTCGAGGTGCGCAACCTGCCGGTGCTGATCAAGAACCCGGCGCTGCAGGGGATTCCGCGTCGTGAAGGCGAGAGCTTCTCGCCGCTGTCGCTCGGCATGTCGATGGTCATCGACTACCAGCGGCAGATGCTCACGATCGGGCGGACGCTCCCGACCGACGACACCGACATCCGCCTGCCGATGCGCATCCACCGACTGGCCATGGTGCGCGGCCTGGTCAACTCGACGCAGCCGGCGTATTTCGTGGTCGATACCGGCGGACAGGTGATCTCGATCAGCACCGACACGGCGGCCGACCTCAAGCTGCCCGATGAGAGTGTCCGGCGGATTCCGCTCAAGGTCTACGGCACGTCTGGCTGGGATCGCGACGCATTCCTGCTGCCGGGCCAGAACCTCGACTTCGAGCGCATCACGTACCGCAACCTGCCGCTCGTGGTGCTGAACCTGCGCGCCCCGAGCGCCCTGCTCGGGTTCCGGGTCGGCGGCATCGTCGGGCACAAGTTCCTGGCGAACTATCGCGTGTCGATGGACCTCGTCCGCAGCGAACTGCGCCTGCACCGCATCGAGGGCGCGCCCCGGGCGGAGTAGAGCACCTCAGGCCCGGGCGGGGGCGGCCCGCCTGGCCATCCAGACGCCACCCGGCGGCCTGGCACAAGCCCCCTCGACGCGGCCAGCGGCGCGCCCCAGTGGAGCGTCCGAACGGCGCGCACGTCGCGCTTCGGGCCTCGCGGTGCGCGTCAGAGGCCTCGACTTCCGTGTCAGACCCCTCACAATCCGTTCAGGACCCCTCGAGATCCGTGTAGAGGGGCTCGAAGTCCATTTTCGCGGGCAACTTCTGCTCGCGGACCCCCTCGCGGCACAGGGTTTGACGAGTCAACTGCTCGTGGAGGGGGTGAAGATTCGTCTCGAGGGGCACGATGCACAATCAAAACGCCGGATGCACATTCCTTTCGTGCGGATGTTCATGTCTGGCATGGCGAGATCCGATTCGAGGCCGCTCGCCACCAGTTCCACGCGCTCCCGCCCGACCGCCAGCGCAGTCTTCATGCACCCGATCACGAATTCATGCACCGGGGGCGTGCGCCGCGCGCCGGTCCCGGGCCGCTGACAAGGGCGGGCGCGGACGGTC
>CANIAI010000124.1 GCA_947465275.1 Acidobacteriota bacterium
GATATCGACCGGAGTAGGCCACCTCGTATGCGGTGAGCTGCTCCTCGCGCAGGTCGATATTCCCGACCGCCTGGACAGGGAACTGGAAGGTCTCGCCCGCCACCAGATTGGCTGACTGGAGAAACGACAGGTCGAAGAAGCTGTTGATGAACGATGGGGCCCGAAAGGCCTGATTGAACGAGAGACGCAGCGTCTGTGATTCGCGCGGCTTGAGCATCAGCGTCGTTCTGGGAGACACGACCATGCGGTGCAAGACGCTGAAGCGATCGACGCGGGCCCCGACGATCCAGCGGACACGATCGCTGAGGAAGACCTGGTCCTGGACGTACGCCCCGCCTTCATCACGGCGGTCGCCACGGCTGGCCGCCGAGATATCGAAGCGGTTGTGACGGTAGTTGCCGCCGTACGACAGCACGTGGCGGCCACGAAGCACGTGGGCGTTGGCCACCCCGACGTCGTATACCTGATTGTCGAACGTGAAGCGCAGTGGTTGGGCATCGAGACCCACCTGCAGCAGCGCCGGCGCCGACGCGTGCAGCAGATTCGTGAATACCTGCAGCTTCAGGAGATTGCGATAGTACGTGGCGCGAGCGTAGCTCAGCGTAGCGCCTGGCTCGATATCGAGCGGACCGAGACCGGTGTGCACGATTCCCGCGGTGCCTGCGGTACCAGCCGCCACGATGAGGCGCCGTCCATCAGCACCGGTGTAGTCGACGCGACCATCGACCTTGGGCTGCGTGGTGCCCTTGTTCTGGTAGGACGGATACAGCCTCGACGTACCGGCGAAAGGACCAGCCGGCCTCAGGAAGGCCTCCTGCGCCTGCAGGCTTGCTGACACCTTGAACGCCAGACGGTCGGAAGGGGCCTGGGCGTGGACCACATTGACGGAAAACAGCCCTCCCGCGTCGAAGCCCGTACCCCGGCGCGAACGATCGAACTGACCGAAGCGAATCCCCACGGACGTGCCGAGCATCTCGCGCGGCGTGCGGCTGATGACGTTGATCACACCGGTCATCGCATTCGCGCCCCACACCGCCGACGCTGGCCCGCGAATCACCTCCACCTGCCGAATCTCGCTCGTGTCGACCGGAAGGAAGTCCCACAGGACGAAGCCGAAGAAGTCCTGGTAGATCGACCGGCCGTCGAGAAGAACCAGCGTCGAATCGGAGAGCGTTCCCGTTGGGGCGCGCAGCGTGATGTTGACGTCGCGTGCCGACATCTGCGCGGCGTTCACGCCGGGAACGAGGCGCAGGAGGTCGGTGACACTCAGGTTCGGCGCGGTGTTGATGACATCCTCCGTCACGACGGTCATCGTGGCGGGTGCGTTGTTCAACTGCTCCTCGCGCCGCGAGGCCGTGACCACGATGACGTCATCCGCGTCGGCTGAGCGGGCCTGTTCGGTGGGCACGTCACCGGGCGCGGGTGCCGCCACGGGCGCGGAACCCTGGGCTCCGGCCGACGCACTGAGCGTCATGAACAGCAGCGCACTCGAGAGTGAAAAGCGTCGCATGCATTCCGCGTGAGGGCGCGGGCGCGCAAGCATACTGCGAATCAGTGCGGGACGGCGCCAGTTCGTGGGCCGGGCTGCCGGCGGCGTGTCAGAACGCCCACGAGAGCCGGACTCCGCGTCTGCCCGGTTCCGCGAGAATGCCAACCGACGGGACCAGCGGGGCGCCCTCGCCTGTTCCGAAGAGAATGATGCGGTTTGGATCCAGCGGGTGCATCAACGCGCCGAACGCGAGGCTTGCCCCGGCCGAGAGGCCGCCGATATAGGCGCCGAATCCGAGCAGTGCCGGGACATCGCCGGCACTGCACCCGCCGAATCCCGAACACAGGCCGGCTCCCAGGAACAGCCCCGTGACAAAGCCCGAGCCGAACCCAATCCTGGCCGCTCTTCCCGCGGCAAACGGGGTCTCGATGCCGTCAATGGCGGTGGCGTCGAAACGTGCCTGCACGCCTGCCGCCGTGGTCATGTCGAGCGAGGACGGAGACAATCCGGTGATCCTGCCTTTTGTCGTGCTGCCCTGGAGCGTCGTGACCCTGACGGTGTCACCGACGGCGATGCGCAGGGGCAATCCGAGAAAGGAGCGTCGCGGACCCGTCCGCCCAACACGCGAGCCGAGCGCATCGGCCAGTCCCTGACGTGCGGCCTCGAGATCGTCCTGCCGCAGCCGTAACGACGTCGTTCCGGTTCCGTCCCCCCGCTGCGTGTGATGGATCACCACGAATGGCGTGACGCTGCGTCCCAGGATGCGCCTGCCCGTCTCTGTCTCGAAGTGCACCGCGATGATGTCTCCGAGCGCGATCACGGCCGTGGCAGCCCCGCGCCGTTCGAGCCGCAGGGTGCCACCGGCACGATCGATGACCAGGTCCACCGTCTGCGTCCTCGTGCGGCCGCCCTTACGCCGTGAGATCTGCCGGACGTCACTGATGCGGACCTCGGCTGCGCCAGGTTCCGGTTGGGCGCTCTGCACGCCCGACGCCCTCTCCGGACCTGGGGAAACGACCTGCGCTCCCGCCGCATGGGACCACGCCACCACCACGACCACTACCACCACATACGCCACTCGCCGCAGTCGCTCGCACATACAGGCCTCCAGGTGCATGCATTCCCTCCTGAAAGCAATAACGGAGGACGCCCGGATGGTTACTGTGACGGCGGTCGCCGGTGTGACGTCGTTCGCGTATCATCGGCGTGCAGGCGACAGACGATGCGTCCGGCCGACCCCGCACGATTCGCGACCACCCATTGGAGCCTGGTGCTGACCGCTGTTGGCTCCGGCACTCCCGGGGCCGATGAGGCGCTCGCCGAGTTGTGCCGCAGCTACTGGTATCCACTCTTTGCCTACCTGCGAAGCCGGGGGCATGGAGCGCAGGATGCAGAGGACCTGACCCAGGCCTTCTTCACCCGGTTACTCGAGAAGCAGGCGCTTCAACAGGCGGACCCGGCGCGGGGCCGATTCCGGTCGTTTCTCCTCGCGTCGATCAAGAACTTCGCCGCAAATCAGCACGACCGCGAGGTGGCGCAGAAACGGGGAGGCACGACCCTGCGACTCTCCCTCGACCTGGCGCTGGCGGAACGGCGCTTCGAGCGCGAGCCGTCGACCAATGAAACGCCCGAACGGATCTTCGATCGTCAGTGGGCCGTCACCCTGCTCGAGCGGGTGTTCATGGCGCTGAAGGCCGAGTACGGCGGTGAACCGCGACGAGCGCAATTCGAGCGGCTCAAGGTGTACCTGCTGGGTGATGGCCCGCAACTCCCCTATGCGACGACCGGGGAGGACCTCGGCATGTCCGAGGGCGCGGTGAAAGTGGCCGTCCACCGCCTGCGTCGGCGATTCCGGGACCTCGTTCGCGCCGAGATCGCCAACACCGTTGCCTCCCCCGAGGAGATCGACGACGAACTCAGGCACCTCTGGGCGGCCGTTGGCCGGTGATGGTCTTGAGCAGCTCCTTCGCAAGACGGACTCCAAGGGCATCCGCACCCCGCTCGCAGAAGGTCACAGCCTGCTCCAGGTGTTCGCGGGCTCCTGCTGTATCCGCCTCGGCGACGGCGATTCGCGCGAGTTCCAGGTGCGTGCGGCCCCGCACCCAGTCCCTGCCTGGCTCAATGAGGCTCCGGGCCAGGTCCCCTCGGGCCTCCGCCAGACGCCCGAGTGCAACCCTGGCGACACCCCGTTTCCAGAGCCACATTGCCGGCTCTCCTTCAACCTTCGGCGCCGCCCAGGCGACCGCGCCTTCGAGGACGATGCTGAGCTGTCTGTCGGCGAGGAGCGGCTGTCGGGCTTCCAGCGCCGTCGTCGCGGCGTTCAAGGCAAACAGGCGGTTTCCCGGGAAGAGCGCCTGCAGACGATCGAGGGCGGCAAGCGCCACGCCCCGACGGTTCTCGCGGTTGTAAATCACCATCAGGAGCACCAGTGCGTCGGCCTCGCTGACCGAGCCTGGCATCGACGCTTCCCGCAGGAGGGCCAGCGCCTGATCCCGACTGCCAGAGAGCCCGGCGGCACCCGCCAGCAGCCGCAGCGGCCACGCCAGCGACGCGACGACGTATCGGTACATGCCGAGGATGACCGCGGGTTCCGGGCGGTCCGGCTCCAGGACGCGTGCGCGCTGCATGGCTTTGACCGCCCGGCGCCCGTCGGCCAGTGCCCCGAGGGTGCGGCCTTCCACGGTGGACTTGTAGAGCGCGGACAAGGCGTCCGTTGCGCCCATCTGATAGTCGCCGTCTCGCTCCCGGGCATCCAGGCGCTGCTGAGACAGCCGCCGCGCACGGGTCAGGTTGACCTCGAATCGCGCCTTGAGCGCCGGCGGCACCATGGGGCGCGCCACGTCGCTGCTGGAGACGTCACCCGTGAATGCCTCGTAGGTGGCCACGCCCTGGTAGAACAGCATCTCCACCCAGGCGAGTGCCGCGATGGCTCTCGGTGGCGCCGGGTCGGCGGGGTCTGCCAGGGCCGCTTCCGCAAGCGCCGCATTCCCACCGGTGAAATCGAGCGCATACGCCAGCGAGAAGGCCTGGCGCACTCGCTCGGCCGAGACGGGCGACGCCTCCGCCTGGGATACGCCGGCCAGCAACAGACTGGCGAGAACACCAGGAATCACACCCTCGGTCATCGTGCGCATATCACCCAGTGAAGCGATGTTGGCGAAAGGTTACAGCGTGCCCTCCTCACTCCGGCAGGGACTGCGCAGTACGACGCAGTCTCTCGACCGAACTCCGACGGATGCGGCCGACTGCCGATTCATGAAGGGATGCGTCGAGTCTTTCTCACGCTCTCGGGTGCCACACTGGCGGCCATCGGCGTCGCGGCCCTGTTCTGGCCGGCTGCGCTCTGGGCCCTTGTCGTGGCGCTGCCGCTCATGGCGCGCGGCGTCGCCGACATGCTGCAGACGCGCCAGGCGGTGCGCCGCAACTTTCCGCTGATCGGACACGGCCGCTACCTGCTCGAGCAGATTCGTCCCGAGATCAACCAGTACTTCGTCGAGAGCAACCACGACGGGCGCCCATTCAGCCGCAACGACCGGTCGGTGGTCTACCAGCGCGCGAAGGGCGAACTCGACACGCTGCCCTTCGGCACGCAGCGCGACGTGTACGCCGTCGGCTACGAATGGATCAACCACTCGCTGGCGCCGGTCGAACCCGATCACAGCTGCGAACGGGTGCTCGTGGGCAACCGTGCCTGCACGCAGCCCTACGCGGCGTCGATCTTCAATGTGTCGGCGATGAGCTACGGGTCGCTGAGCCGCAATGCCGTGCTGGCACTGAACACCGGCGCCCGGCTCGGACACTTCGCGCACAACACCGGCGAGGGCGGGCTCAGCCCCCATCACCTCGAGCCCGGGGGCGACCTGATCTGGCAGATCGGCACCGGCTACTTCAGCTGCCGCACGCCCGATGGCCGCTTCAACCCCGACGCGTTCGCGGAACGCGCGGTGCTGCCGGCCGTCAGGATGATCGAGATCAAGCTCTCGCAGGGCGCCAAGCCGGGGCACGGGGGCATTCTGCCGGCGGCAAAGCTGACGCCCGAAATCATCCGGATTCGTGGCGTGGTCGCGGGGCAGGACGTCATCTCGCCGCCCGCGCACACGGCCTTCACCACGCCGCTCGGCCTGCTGCAGTTCCTGCAGACGCTTCGTGAGGCGTCCGGCGGCAAGCCAGTCGGGTTCAAGCTGTGCGTCGGCAAGCGTCACGAGTTCTTCGGCATCGTGAAGGCGATGCTCGAGACGGGCATCGTCCCGGACTTCATCACGGTGGACGGCGGCGAGGGGGGCACCGGCGCGGCGCCGCTCGAGTTCTCCGACTCGGTCGGCACCCCGCTCAACGAGGGCCTGTCGTTCGTCCACTACGCGCTCATCGGCGCCAACCTGCGCGACCAGGTGCGGCTGATCGCCTCGGGGAAGGTCAACACGGGCTTCCAGATCGCAACCAAGGTGGCGCTGGGGGCTGACATGTGCAACGCGGCCCGCGCCATGATGTTCGCACTGGGCTGCATCCAGGCCCTGAGGTGCAACACCAACCAGTGCCCCACTGGTATCGCCACGCAGGACCCGGAACTGGTCCACGGACTGCACGTCGGCGACAAGTCGGTGCGCGTGGCCCGCTTCCATCGGGAGACGGTCAAGAGCTTCTTCGAGGTCCTGGGCGCGGCCGGGCTGCAGGACCCGACGCAGCTCAAGCCGTGGTACCTGATGCGGCGCGTCAGCTCGGGCGAGGTCCGCAGCTACAAGGACATCTACCCCGCCATCGAGCCGGGCGCCCTCCTGACGAGCTCGGTGACCGGGAGCCTCGGCGATGCCTGGAATGCCGCGCGGCCCGACAGCTTCTCGGCGCGTAAACGGAACGCGGTGAGTCGCGCCGCGTAACAGACGGCGCGTCTGCCGCGCCATCCCCGCAGGGGGGGCTCTCTGGTGACGAGCCCCCTCGCCGGAGTCCTCTCTGGCTCAGCCCGTCCGCGGGGAGCCGCAGGAGGCGTGTGGAGTTCCGTGAAAGCAGTTACCGGCGCCATCTGACGCCCTCGCGTGGGAGAATACGGAGTGACCACCCCACGCAAGACCCCCGATTCCGCCGGTTTCGACACGCTCGGCCTCTCCCCTGAACTGGCCGCCGCGGTCTCCGCACTCGGCTACGAAGAACCCACCCCGGTGCAGCGGGAGACGATTCCGCTGCTCCTGGCCGGCCACGACCTGCTGGCCCTGGCCGCCACGGGCACCGGCAAGACCGCCGCGTTCGCCCTGCCGATGCTGCAGCGGCTGGCCGAGCCGGCGCCCCCCGCACCAGAGGCGGCTCCTGAGCCTGCCACGGTGGCGGGCCGCGCCACGGGCACCGAGAAGGACGCCAAGCCGCGGCTCGTGGGCCGGCGCCGCGCCGGCACCGTGACCACCGGTGGGCGTGTGCTCGTCCCCACCC
>CANIAI010000125.1 GCA_947465275.1 Acidobacteriota bacterium
AGGCCCTCGCGGCCCGCGCTACGCCAGGAACCCCGGCCACCGCGCCCGGACCTTCCTGAGCGCGGCATTCCGCCCCGTGATCTTCTCGCGGGTCACGATCTGGCGCGCCGCCTCGCCCAGCCGCTCCCGCCACCAGGCGTCCGCCTCGGAGGCTGCCCACGCATGCCCCAGGGCATCGAGACACGACGCATCCCCGAGGGCGCCGATCGCCGCCGCGAAATCGTGCGGCAGCGCACCGTCCGCCCGCTCGAACGCTTCCCGCAGGTCGTACAGCGACACGCGGCTCTCGCGCTTCGACAGGTGCAGGTGCGTCGCCCCGCGCACCTGCTGCCAGGCGCGGCGCTCCTCGGGTGACGGGGCCGTGTCCTCGCGGGTGCGGGCGCGGCTCACCAGGTCGGCCAGTTGCGAGAGCGGCGCGTCCGGGTTGGCGTCGAGCCAGTCCCGCGCCGCGGCGGCATCATCGTCGGCAGAGACGGCGGGCGGCTGGACGATGACGACCCGCTCGAGGACCGCCCCGGTCACCTCGCGGCCGAGCTCGTGCAACCCCTCGAGCAGCAGCGCGCGGACGGCCGGCGGCCGCCCCTCGTCGAGCACGACCGCGGTCGCCTGTTCGAGCACCCCGAGACCATCCTCACGCCCGAGCCACGGCCGCAGCACCGCTGCCGCGGCGAGTGCCACGGCCTCGGAGCCCGCGTCGAGCGCCGCGAGGGCCAGCTCGCGCACCCGCGGCTCGAGGTTGCCCTCGAGCGCGCGCAGCGCGGCGGACCGGGTGTCGTTCGGTGTGTCAGGCGTGAGCAGCGCGGTGAGCCGCTCGGTGGCGCGGCTGCCGATGACGCGCAGCCGGGCGATCGCGGCTTCGCGCTCCATCGGCGCCGGGTCGGTCAGGCGCGTGACGAGCCGCTCGACTTCCCCGGCGGAGGACGAGCGGATCACCATGCGTGGCTAGCTGTCTTCAGGCTCGATGGCCCGCTTCTTCCCGAACGCCCACGCGAGGCCAATGCTGAAGATGTAGAGCAGGATGACGGGGCCGCCCATCGCGAACATGCCCACGCCGCCGCCGTCGGGCGACAGGATCGCCGCGGCGATCGCAATCAGCAGCACGGCGAACTTGATGTGACGAATCATGAACCCGGCCGTGATCATCCCCATGCGTGCGAGGAACAGCACGAGCGTCGGCAGCTGGAACGTGATGCCGAGGGCCAGGATCAGCCGCAGGTACATCTCGAACGCCGGTTCGACGCGGGGCATGAACGTCAGGTAGTCGGTCGTGAAGCCGACGAAGAAGCGCCAGACGATCGGGAAGACCACGAAGTGTGCGAATGCCGCGCCCGCGACGAAGAAGAGCGTCGACATCGCGATGAACGGGATGGCCCACTTCTTCTCGTGCGAGTAGAGGCCCGGCGCGATGAAGAGCCACACCTGCAGGAAGACGAGCGGTGAGGCGATGAGCAGCCCGGCGATCAGCGCAATCTTGATCTGCAGGATGAAGGCTTCGCTGGGGTCGGTGTAGATCAGCGTCTGCCCGGCCGGCAGCAGCTGCTGCATCGGCCGCATGATGAAGTCGAACAGCTGGCCGATGAAGACCAGCGCAATGCCCACGCCGCCCGCCAGCGAGACCACCGCCCAGATGAGTCGTTTCCGGAGCTCGTCGAGATGCTCCAGAAACGACATCCGTGCGCCGGAGTCGTCGTCGAGGTCGTCCTGATCGTCGCGGTCCCAGTCCGGATCATCGTCCGGCGCGGTCCGCGCGGCCTGGTTCTTGGGGAACGGTACGAGCGCCATCGGGCGGGCTAGGCGGTGTGGCCGGTGCCCGTACGCGTGACGGTGTCTTCAGCGACGACCGGCGTCGGAGCGGCCGGCTCGGTCGGGGCGGCAGGCACCGCGACGGCGGCCGGCGCGGCGAGGTCGGCGGGAGTCGCCGGAATCGGCTGGGCCGCGGCGATGGCAGAGTCCTGCTCGACCCGGATGGCCTTCTTGTTCTCGCGCTGCTCCTCCATGCGGATTTCGTCGTCGAGCGTCCGCTGCAGCTCGTTGGAGGCCTTCTTGAATTCGCCGATGCTCTTCCCGAGAGAACGGCCGAGTTCCGGCAGCTTCCGGGGTCCGAAGATGATCAGCGCGATCACCAGGATGATGACGAGCTCGGGGGTGCCGATGCCAAACATTGGGTACTCCAGCCGGCCGGACGGCCAGCAACCGCGTCTGAGAGACAGTACCACCAGCTGCCTGCAAGTGGTTCAAGGGATTATAGAAATGCGATCTGGACGGGGTCAAGGTGAGGGTTTACCATGAGCGTCATGCGTAGCTATCGCTCCGTGTCCGCCGCGGTATCCGCGGTCGTGGTCTGTGCGCTGGTCGGCGGGTTCTGGGGCCGCAGCGCGCTCTCGGCACAGGATCAGGTGCCGGACCAGCTGAAGGTCTTCACGGCCGCCCTGGGGGCAGTCGAGGGGAACTACATCGGCGCGGTCGAGTCGGACCGCCTGGTCTACGGGGCGATCTCCGGCATGCTCCAGACGCTCGACCCGCACTCCAACTTCATGGACCCCAAGAGCTACGCGCAGATGCGCGAGCGGCAGGAGGGGCGCTACTACGGGCTCGGCATCACCATCGCCGTGGTCGAGAGCGAGCTGACTGCCGTCTCGATCTTCGAGAACTCGCCGGCCTACCAGAAGGGGATGCGCCGCGGCGACGTCATCGCGAAGATCATCGGCGAAGACACCAAGGGCTGGACGAGCGACCAGGCCGTCCGCAAGCTGCGCGGCCCGAAGGGCACGGCTGTCCAGGTCTCGATCAAGCGCGCCGGGTACGACAAGCTGATCGACCTCGAGGTCACCCGCGACGAGATTCACATTCCGACGGTGGTCGGCGCCTTCATGCTCGACCCGCAGACCGGCTACGTCCGGCTGTCGGAGTTCGGCGAGAACACCGACGCCGAACTGGGCCGGGCGCTGCGCGACCTGCAGCGGCAGGGGATGCAGCGGCTCGTGCTCGACCTGCGCAACAACCCGGGAGGCGCGCTGGATCAGGCGATTCGCGTGTCGAACCGCTTCCTGCCGCGCGGCGACATGGTCGTCTACACCCGGGGCCGCGTGCCCAATTCCGACTCGGACTACCGCGCCACCGAGCAGAGCGACTTCCTGAACCTGCCGATGGTCACGCTCGTGAACCGCAGCAGCGCGAGCGCGTCCGAGATCGTGTCGGGCGCCCTGCAGGACCACGATCGCTCCCTGATCGTCGGCGAGACCACCTTCGGCAAGGCGCTGGTGCAGTCGGTCTACCGGATCAGCGAGGGTGCCGGCGTCGCGGTGACCACCGCGCACTACTACACGCCGAGCGGTCGCCTCATCCAGCGTCCGTGGGACGACAGCTTCGACGAGTACCTCACCTACACGCTGCGGGAGCAGGACCCGAACAAGGCTCACAGCCCGGCCGACCTGAAGCTCACCGACGGGGGCCGGAAGGTCTACAGCGGTGGCGGCATCGAGCCCGACCGTCGGTTCGACGGCCCGCTCGAGGGCTTCAGCCCGACCCGCTTCGCGCGCACCCTGTATACGCGCAACATCTTCGACACCTACGCGCAGCGCTTCTCGCGGAAGGGTGACACCCGCATCCAGGCGACCGCATCGACGCCGCGCGAGCTCACCGCCGACTTCGTGGTGACCGACGCGATGGTGGCCGAGTTCAAGGACATGGTCGTCAAGTCGCGCATCAAGATGGACGAGGAGGCCTGGCAGAAGGACCAGCCGTTCATCCGCGCCATGATCCGCTACGAGATCGACATGGACCTGTTCGGCACGGTCGCCGCCCGCAGGAACCTCGCGAAGGCCGACCCCCAGCTCCAGTTCTCGCTCAGCCTCTTCCCCGAGGCCCAGCAGCTGCTCAATCTCGGCAAGGCGACCGGCGCCCGCGCCGCTCGCTAGGCCCCGGCTTTCCCCCTTTTCCAGAGGCTTCGACAGGCGGCTCAGCCGCCCTGCCGGAGGCCTGTCCGGGCGGGATCCAGCCGTCCGCTTTTGGGATCACGCCCCAAAATGTTGTGGTCAGACTTTGGTCTTGCCACTATCTGTAGCCCCTGCTAGGATCGCCCTCGGTTTCGTGATCCGGGCTGTTTTCCGCGTCCCAGCGCGGGGTGCCGGGCCTCGAACCGCCAGCAGCACTACGCCGTTTCGACCCACGCCAGGTAGGTAGCAATGCGCCTCGAACGTCTCGAGATTTCCGGGTTCAAGTCGTTTTCCGATCGGTCGGAGCTTGCCTTCGACCGCGGGGTGACCGCGATCGTCGGCCCGAACGGGTGCGGCAAGAGCAACGTCGCCGACGCGATCACGTGGGTACTGGGCGAGCAGAGCGCCAAGAGCCTGCGCGGCGAGAAGATGGAAGACGTCATCTTCAACGGCAGCGATGCCCGGAAGCCCGGTGCCACCGCCGAGGTCCGCCTGCGGCTGAGCGGCCTGGTGCTGCCCCCCCGGATGGTCACGCACCCCGGCGACGAGCCGGTGCCGGCCGCGGTCAGCGCCGCCCCGGGACAGGACTTCCGGGTGGCCGATGCCGAGGGCGGCCTCCACGCGAACGGCCAGCATGCCAACGGGCACGGCAACGGTCTCGAGAACGGCCATCAGGACGGCCAGGCGACCAACGGGCACCACGCGGGCGACGACGCGGCGCACGCCGCGGCCCAGGCCGACTTCGTCTCCGAGATGGCCCAGGTGTTCACCCGTGACGTCGACGTGACGCGCCGCCTCTATCGTTCGGGCGAGAGCGAATACCTGATTGACGGCGAGGTCTGCCGCCTGCGCGACGTCCACGAACTGCTGATGGACACCGGCCTCGGCGCGAAGGCCTATTCGATCATCGAGCAGGGCAAGATCGGGATGATCCTCAGCACGCGGCCGGCCGACCGCCGCTCGCTGATCGAGGAAGCCGCGGGCATCACCAAGTACAAGTCACGCCGCCGGTCCGCCGAGCTGAAGCTCGAGGCCGCCCAGCAGAACCTCACCCGCGTCGACGACATCGTCTTCGAGGTCGAGAAGCAGCGCGGCACGCTCAAGCGCCAGGCCGGGAAGGCCCGCCGCTACCGCAAGCTGCGCGATGAACTGTCGCGCTGGGAGAAGGTGCTCTTCGCCCGCCGCTACCGTGAACTGGCGGCGGTGATCGAGTCGTCGCGCACGCGGCTGGCCGATGCGCGCGAGCGCGAGACGGCGGCCGGTGCCCGGCTCGCCGAGGTCGAGAGCGACCTCGGACGCCTGCGCATCGAGCAGGCCGAGGCCGACAGCCGCGCCTCGAAGATCCGCGAAGACGCCCACGGCCGCGAACTCGACATCAACCGGCGGCAGCAGCAGCAGGAGTTCGACCGCCACCAGGCCGAGTCGCTCCTCGCGCGGGTCGATCAGCTCGGCGAGGAAGTGCGCGACCTCGAAGAACGTCGCGAGCCGGCACGACAGGCGATCGAGCTGCGCCGCGAGGCGGCACTCGAAGCGGCCCGCGCCCGGGAAGAGGCGGCGGCCCGGCTCGCCGACGCCACCGCGTCGTTTGGCATCGCGCAGCAGCAGATCGAGGGGCTCGAGGGCGACGTGGAGCGTGCCCGCGGCCTGCTCTTCGGCGTGATGAACTCGGCGACGGCGGTGCAGCATGCCATGCAGCACGCGGCGTCGCAGCGCGACCGCGTCGGCGCCACGATCGCCCGGCTCGAGGTGGAGCTGGCCGACGTCGCGCGCGAGGCCGAGGCGCTCGAGATCGAGAAGGCGTCGGCCGGCGAGACGCTCACCCGCGCTCTCGACGAACTCGACGGGCTGAAGGCGGAACGGCTCGCGCGCGAGGCCGATCTCGTGACCGCGCGGGCCGACCACGAGTGGCGGGCGCGCAGCGTCCGGTCGCGCGAGCAGGAGATCGCCGGCGTCGAGGCGCGCCTCGCGTCACTCGAGGAACTGGCGACCAGCCGTGCCGAGTTCAGTGATGCCGCCCGCATGGTGCTCGTGCAGGCCAATGGCCGCGTCGGGCAACTGGGCGCCCTCGCCGACTACGTCGAGGTCGACGGCCGGTACGAGCGCGCGGTGGAGGGGTGCCTCGGCGACCTGCTGCAGCACGTCATCGTCCAGCGTCCCGAGCAGGCCGAAGCGGGCCTCGCGCTCGTGCGCGAACAGAAGGCGGGCCGCTGCGGTTTCATCATCCTCGAGACCGGAGAGGCGACCGGCACCGAGGTCGCGGGCGCGGGCGTATCCGGGGGCCCCGTGCCACCGGGCCTCCTCTCGACGGGGAGCGTGCGACCCATCGTCGACATCCTCGCGATCTCGGGCGCCTACGCGGCGACGGTGCGGCAGGTGCTCCCCGAGGCCTACGTGGCCGAGACGCTGGAGCAGGCGCGCGAGGCCGCGCGCCACACGCGTGCTCCGATCGCGACGATCGACGGCGACGTCGTCCGCGGCCTGCACCTGGTGTCGGGCGGCGCCAAGGGCGAGGCGCGCGGCATCCTGGCGACGCGCCGCGAGATCAAGGAGCTGCAGGAGCGGCTCGTGTCCGAGCGGGAAGGCCTCTCCACGCTGCTCGACGAGGTGGCCACGCTCGAGGGGCGGATCTCCGACCTGACGAGCACGATTGCCGCCCACCAGGCGGAACAGCACCGGGTCGAGAAGTCGCTGGTCGGCCTCGAAGGGCAGATGGCGCGGCTCGCCGACGAGGCCATCCGGCAGTCGCGCAAGTCGGAGGTCGTCGGCCGCGAGCGCCGGCAGGCCGAGGACGAGCGGCAGCAGCTCGAGGCCCGTCACGAGCAGGCGCAGGAATCACTGGAGCGACTCGAGGGCGAGAAGCTCGAGGCCGAGCAGGCGCTCGGCGACGCGCAGCGCGCCCTCTCGGCCGCGCGCGGCACCGTCGATGAGCTCAGCTCGCAC
>CANIAI010000126.1 GCA_947465275.1 Acidobacteriota bacterium
CCGACCCTCCGCCGCATCGTCCACGCGCTGAAGTACGACGGCCGCCGCTCACTCGCGGGTCCGCTCGCCCGGCTGCTGGTCGAGCGGTGCGGAGCGCTGCTCGAGGATGCGGCCTGCCTGGTGCCGGTGCCGCTGCATCCGCTGCGACGGCTCACCCGTGGGTTCAACCAGGCGCTCGATCTCGCGCAGGGTATGTCGCGGCTCACCTCGTGCGGGCCGGCCCTCGGGGCGCTCGCCCGGGGGCGCCGGACCCGTCCGCAGGAAGGGCTCACCGTGGACGCTCGGCGCCGGCGCCTTCAGGCTCTCCCGGCGGCTCACGGCGCGCACGCGCGAGGCCTGCGTCGAGGGACGGGTCGTCGTGCTGGTGGATGACGTGCGGACCACCGGCGCGACGCTGGATCAGTGCGCGGCGGTGTTGCGGGAAGCGGGCGCGGCAGAGGTGCGCGCGATCACGGTGGCGCTCGCGCGCCGGGTCTCGCTGCCGGAGGCTGACCGCGCGGGTGACTGAACGTCTTACCGCAGGTGCGGCGCGATGGCGGCCCAGACGTCGGCCGACACCGCATCCCGATCGCGCGCCGCGTCGAACCGCACCCAGCGGTCACGCGCAGCCGGATCGGCGCCGGCGGCGGCCTGGCGGTGGTAGCTCGCCCGGACGCGGCCGAGCAGTGCCAGGTCGCGCTCGTACCGGTCGCGGTCGCTCGTCTTGCGCTGCGCCGACACCTCGGGCGGAATGTCGAGCAGCAGCGTCACGGCGGCCCTGGGGAGGAAGCGCTGAATCTCGGCGAGCCAGGCCGGGTCGAGCCCGAGCGCCTCGCCGTAGGCGATGCTCGACGCGAGATACCGGTCGCAGATGATGATGGCGCCGGCCGCGGTGGCCCGCTCGATCTCCGGCTTCCACTCGTGGCGGTTCGCGACGTAGAGCAACTGCATGACGTCCGGGCCGAACGTCCGCTCGCCCCGCAGCGCCTGCCCGATTTCACGTCCGATGGGCGTGTCGTAGTCAGGGAACGAGACCAGCCGCACCTCGCGTCCGCCGGCCACGAGGCGATCGCGGAGCCGCTCGGCCTGCGTCTGCTTGCCGCTCTGGTCGAGCCCCTCGAAGGCGATGAGAACGCCGCGCGCGCCGCTGGCCATACGCCTCGGTCAGCTCTCGAGCGCGAGCAGGTGGTCGAGCGTCTGGCGGCGCCGAATCACCGTCCAGCCGTCGCCGTCGACGAGCACCTCGGGCGGGAAGAGGTGCCGGTTGTAGTTCGAGCCCATCACCGAGCCGTACGCCCCCGCATCGAGCAACGCCACGACATCACCCACCTCGAGCGGCGACAGGTGGCGCTCACGGGCGAACACGTCGCTGCTCTCGCAGATCGGGCCGACGATGTCCCATGGACCCTCAGCGCCCGGACGCGGCGCGAGCGGGACGATGCGGTGATACGAGCCGTACATCGCGGGGCGAATCAGCTCGCCCATGCCCGCGTCGAGCACGGCGAAGCGGCGGCCATCCGGGAAGACCTTGGTGTCGACGATCCGCGAGACGAGGGCGCCCGAATGCGCCACCACCGCACGCCCGGGCTCGAGCACGACGGGGAGGCCGATGCGGCGCAGTTCGGGCAGCACCGCCTCGGCGTACGCGCGCGGGGCGATCACCGGGCTGCCGTCGTACGTGATGCCGAGGCCGCCGCCGATATCGAGGTGCTCGAGCGGAACACCGTCCGCCTGGAGCGCCAGCGCGAGGTCGACCAGCGTCGACGCGGCACGGCGCAGCGGCTCGAGCGTCGTGATCTGCGAGCCGATGTGCACGTGCAGGCCGACGAAGCGGAGGCCGGTGACGTCACGCCGCGCGTGGTAGATCGCCCGCGCCTCCTCGATCGGCATGCCGAACTTGTTGGTCTTCAGCCCGGTCGAGATGTTCTTGTGCGTCTTGGCGTCGATGTCGGGGTTCACCCGCAGCGCGACGCGCGCCTCGGTACCGAGCGCCCGCGCGATGGCGGCGATGCGATCGAGCTCGCCGGGCGATTCGGCGTTGATCGTGCCGACGCCCTGCGCGATGGCGTATTCCAGCTCCTCACGCGACTTGCCGACGCCGGTGAACACGACGTCGGCCGCGGCGAACCCGGCGCGCTGCGCGACCTGGATCTCGCCGCCGGAATTCGCGTCGGCGCGGCTGCCGAGCGCACGCAGCAGGCGCACGATCGCGAGGGTGGAGTTCGCCTTCAGCGCGTAGTGGATCGCGTGCGGGTATCCGGCGAATGCCTCGTCGATGGCGCGGTAGGCCTCACGGACGGCGCGCGCGCTGTAGACGTAGGCGGGAGTCCCGACGGCGTCGACGATCGGCTGGAGCGGCAGGCCGTCGCACGCGAGGCCCTGTGGGGTCGGCTGGAACGGTTGGTACACGGGAATTTCGCATGTTACCATGCGTTCGATTCCCCTCTGGCGCGGCCTGTTCCCATCCCGTTTCGAGTCCGCTGTCGAGTCCCGTTTAGCGTTCATGTCCGGCGAGCCGCTCATCCCAGGCGCCCCCATCAGGACCGGCGACCCGTCACCCGTCGACACCCTGATCGAGCGGTGTCTCCAGGGCGACCAGGCCGCGTGGGAAGAGATCGTCCGCACGTACCGCCGGAAGGTGTTCAACGTCGCCTATAAGTTCGTCGGCACCCATGAAGGCGCCGAGGATCTCACGCAGGACATCTTCCTCAAGTTGTTCCGGTCGCTCGAGACGTTCGATCGGCGCGCGAACTTCCAGACCTGGCTGGTCAGCGTCAGCCGGAACCTGTGCATCGACCACTACCGGAGCGTCCGCCGCGAGCGGATGCTGGTGCGGCGCGACCTCGATGCGGGCGACCTGCATCCGGTGGCGACCACGGACAGCCCGTACGCGCCGCTCGAACACCGCGATCGCGCCGAGCTGATTCGCGCGGGGCTGGCCAGGCTCGCGCCGGCGCTCCGCACGGCGGTGGTGATGCGCGACCTGCAGGAACTCTCGTACCAGGAGATTGCGGCGCGGCTCGGCGTCCCCGAAGGGACGATCAAGTCGCGCATCAACCGCGGGCGCCTCGAGCTCGCGCGACAGATCCAGGGACTTCGCGAGGCGCAGGCCTCGCCCGGTCCCGCCGTGGAGTGAGCATGCACCTCGACACCGACCGCACGCACGATGTGGCCGTCGTCCGCGTCAGGGACGGACGGCTGATGTACCCGATGCTCGGCGAGTTCGCCGGCGCGGTCACCGCGCTGCTCGAGGCGGGTGACCGGAAGATCCTGCTCGACCTCTCGGCGGTCACCTACGTCGACTCCGCGACGATCGGCTGCCTGATGGACCTCTACCGGCAGGCGACGGTGGCGGGCGCCGAACTGCGCCTCGCCGGCGTGCAGAAGCGGGTCGAGACGATGCTGAGCATGACGGGCGCGCACAACTTCCTGCAGCTCCATCCCGACGAGGCGTCGGCGCTGGCGAGCTTCGGAGGGGAGCGATGAAGACGATCAGGACCTCCGGCGGCCAGGAGATTCCGCTCGATGGCGACCTGCTGGCCATCATGGAGGCGCTCTACCAGGAGGTGACGGCGGCGCGGGCGCTCGACCGCACCTTCGAGGACATGCTGCGGGAGATCAACATGCTGATCGACCAGATGGACGAGGACGACCGGCGCGCCTACCTGGTCGAGAGCCTGTTCCTCAACACCGTGAAGTACGAGAACGACAAGCTCGAGGCGTACCTGAAGAAGCTCGCCAAATAGGAAGGGCCGCGATTCCTCGCGGCCCTGTGTCGTTCCCCGTGTCGCGCCTGCGTTACGGGACCAGCTGCTCCACGTCGGCCACCGAGAGGGCCGCCGTCGCGGGCTCCGCCGGGGCACCGGCATTCCCCCCCACCAGCGTCCACGCATCCGATTCCTCGAGCACGCGCGCCGCGAAGGCGGTGTGCAGCGCGTGGCCGCCGCGGTGCGCCACGACGTGACCGATGACCGGGTGCCCCACCAGTGCGAGGTCACCGATCAGGTCGAGAATCTTGTGGCGGACGAACTCGTCCTCGAAGCGCAGCGCGCTGTTCAGCACGCCGGTGTCGCCGATGACGACCGCGTTCTCGAGTGAGCCGCCGAGCGCGAGCCCCTGCTGACGCAGCATCTCCACTTCCTTCAGGAAGGTGAAGGTGCGGGCCGGCGCGATCTCGTCGACGAAGGTCTGCTCCGTCACCCGCATCGTCCGCTCCTGGTGCCGCAGCAGCGGGTGGTCGAACGAGATGCTGTAGGTGACCTTGAAGTGGTCGGACGGGTAGATGGCGATGCGCTTGTCGCCGCGCGTCAGGCTGATCGGGCGGAGCACCTTGAGGAAGGTGCGTTCCACCGGCAGGGTCTTCACGCCGGCTTCCTGGATCAGGTAGATGAACGGCGCCGCGCTGCCGTCCATGATCGGCACTTCGGGCGAGTTCAGCTCGACGATGACGTTGTCGATCCCCAGGCTCACGAGCGCCGCCATCAGGTGCTCGATGGTGTCGACCTTGACGGTTTCGTGGGTCAGCCCGGTCGCGTAGTTGATGCCGCCGACGTGCTTGACCGTCGCCTGCAGTTCGAGCCCACCGAGGTCGGTCCGCCGGAAGCGGATGCCCGAGTCGGCCGGGGCCGGCCTCAGCGACAGCGTGACCTTGTTGCCCGAGTGGAGGCCGATGCCCGCGCAGGAAATTGGTCGTCGAATGGTCCGTTGTGCGTTCATCAGGCTCCGTGGCCGATCCCGGGGGAGGTCGGTAAAGGGGTCTATGAACCCCTGTGCAACCCTGATGCCTGACCTGAAGAGCTTCCGTTCCATGTTTTCAAGTGCTTCTGCTTCAGTCACTTGAAGAGAACTACTGGAACCGGAGTCGATGCGGGCATCCATGGCGTTCGTGGTCGTTCAACCACATCGCCACCGGAGGAGACGTGGCCAGATTACCACACACGCGTCTCTCGTCCCGCCGGATCATCGGCATCTGCCGCCCAGCTCGACAGCACGCCTGGCAGGCCACCCTGGCCGGTCAGTTCGGACGCCCTGGCAGCAGCGGCTTCAGGAACGCGCCGGTGACCGACCGGGGGTTGGCCGCGACCTGCTCGGGGGTGCCGACGGCGATGACGCGCCCGCCCTGCGCGCCTCCCTCCGGGCCGAGGTCGATCACATGGTCGGCCGACCGGATCACATCCAGGTTGTGCTCGATGACGAGCACCGTGTTCCCCTGGTCGACCAGCTTGTTGAGCACGTCGAGCAGCTTGCGCGTGTCCTCGAAGTGGAGCCCGGTCGTCGGCTCGTCGAGGATGTAAATCGTGCGGCCCGTGCTGCGGCGTGAGAGTTCCTTGGCCAGCTTCACCCGCTGCGCCTCGCCGCCGCTCAGCGTCGTCGCCGACTGGCCGAGCTCGATGTAGCCGAGCCCCACGTCCTGCAGCGTGCGCAGCTTGTTGGCGATCGGCGGGAAGTTCTCGAGCAGCGGCAGCGCCTGATCGACCGTGAGCTCGAGCATGTCGGCGATCGACTTGCCGCGGTAGAGCACGTCGAGCGTCTCGCGGTTGTAGCGCCGCCCCTTGCATTCCTCGCAGGTGACGTAGACGTTGGGCAGGAAGTGCATCTCGATCGCGATCACGCCATCGCCCTGGCACGCCTCGCAGCGGCCGCCCTTCACGTTGAACGAGAAGCGTCCCGGCTTGAAGCCGCGCGCCTTCGCCTCGGGCAGCATCGCGAACAGCTCGCGGATGAAGGTGAACATCCCCGTGTAGGTCGACGGGTTCGAGCGCGGCGTCCGTCCGATCGGCGACTGATCGATTTCGATCACCTTGTCGATCAGCTCGACGCCCTCGATGCCGCCGTGCGCCCCCGGCTCCGCCGTCGCCTTGAAGATCGTGTGCGCCAGCGAGCGGTAGAGGATGTCGTTCACGAGCGTCGACTTGCCGGAGCCGCTCACCCCGGTGACCGCCACGAGCAGCCCGAGCGGGATGCGCACGTCGACGTGCTTCAGGTTGTTCGCGTGCGCGTCGCGCACCACGATCTCGCCGCGGGTCGCCTTGCGCCGCGACGGCGGCGTCTCGATCGAGCGCTCGCCGCGGAGGTAGGCGCCGGTCAGCGAGCCATCGCCCGTCGTGCGGAGCAGCGCGTCCGGGGTGCCCTGGAAGATCACCTCGCCGCCGTGCTCGCCCGCGCCGGGTCCGAGGTCGACGACGTAGTCGGCCAGCCGGATCGTCTCTTCGTCGTGCTCGACGACGACAACCGTGTTCCCGAGGTCGCGCAGCCGGATGAGGGTCGCGAGCAGCTTGCGGTTGTCACGCTGGTGCAGGCCGATCGACGGCTCGTCGAGCACGTAGAGCACGCCGGTGAGGTTCGCGCCGATCTGTGTCGCGAGCCGGATGCGCTGTCCTTCGCCGCCCGAGAGCGTCGCGGCGCTCCGGTTCAGCGTGAGGTAGCCGACGCCGACGTCGTTGAGGAAGCGCAGCCGGTCGCGAATCTCGCGCAGCACGCGGGAGGCGATCAGCGTCTCGCGCTCGGTCAGCTCGAAGGCGTCAAACACGTCGAGCGCCTCTGACACGGGCAGGTTCACGTAATCGGCGATGCCGCGCCCCTTGACCTGCACGGCGAGGCTCTCGCGCCGCAGCCGCTGGCCGGCACAGGCCGGGCACTCACGCAGCGTGCGGAACGGCTCGAGTTCCTCCTGCACGGCCCACGAGCCTTCCTCGTAGCGGCGCCGCAGGTTCGGCACGACCCCCTCGAAGCCCTTCCCGAACGGGTCGACCTGACGCTCCGACGCGCGTGTGCGGCGGCGCGGCAGCTCGAACTCGGGCTCCTCGCCCTCGTCACCGCCGTCGTCACCCGCGGCCCCCGTGCCCTTCGCCGCGACCGCGGCGCCGGCGGTCGCCTTCGCGGCGGCGCGCGTCC
>CANIAI010000127.1 GCA_947465275.1 Acidobacteriota bacterium
CGGCGGCGGCCGGGGCAGCGGCGCCAGCCCCCTGCGCGGCGGCCTCACCTACCAGCGGACCCACGTGCGCCGCGGCGGCGAGCGACACGACGAACAGGCCTGAGCGCTTCAGGAAGTCACGGCGCGACGCGCCGGCCTCGTCGTCGAGGCAGCGTTCAATCGACTCGGGGATGGGCGTGCCTGGCGTCGGCGTGCTCATGCCTTCTCTCCTTCCACGGTCGTGACGTCGGCCTTCAGCGTGCCGGCGGCGCGCTTGATCGCCTTCTGGATGCGGTAGTAGCTCATGCAGCGGCAGAGCGTGTTCGCCATCGCCTGGCGAATCTGCGCGTCGGTCGGCGCCGGGTTCTTGTCGAGCAGCACCTTGGCGGTCAGCATCTGCCCGTTCTGGCAGAAGCCGCACTGCGGCACCTGCTCGTCGATCCAGGCCTGCTGCACCGGGTGCAGCGTGCCGTTCTGCGGCAGCCCCTCGAGCGTGGTGATCTCTGCCCCCTGTGCCGTCGACACGGCGCGGACGCAGGTGCGCACCGCCTCCCCCTTGATGATCACGGTGCAGGCGCCGCACTGGGCGAGGCCGCACCCGAACCGGGGACCCTCGAGGCCGAGGTCGTTCCGCAGGACGTACAGAAGAGGCGTCGTCGGGTCGGCGACATCGACCTCCCGAGGCGTCCCGTTGACGGTCATCTTGATCACGCTCATGGCGCTATAGTTTAGACCCATGACGCACCTCAGCCGACGCGAACTGCTGGCCGCCCTCGGAGCCGCCGTCACCGTCCCGACCTGGGCCCGCGCGACCCTGTCGGCACAGGCGCCGAGCCCCACGATGACGACCCTCAGCACGTTCATGGCGGCGGCCGCCGGCGCGAGCCTGCCGGCGGAGGTGATCGACCACGCGAAGCATCACGTGCTCGACACGTTCGCCGCCATGATCTCGGGGTCTGAACTCCCCCCCGGCAAGGCGGCCTTGACGTTCGCCCGTGCGCAGGGGGCGAAGGGCACCGGCACGGCCACGGTCGTCGCCTCGAACATCCTGGCGGGACCGATCGAGGCGGCGCTCGCCAACGGCGTGCTCGCCCATTCCGACGAGACCGACGACTCCCATGGCGAATCGCAGTCGCACCCCGGCGCGCCGGTCGTGTCGGCCTCCCTCGCCTCGGGTGAGGAGTTCGACATCAGCGGCATGCACTTCCTGCGCGCCGTCGCGCTCGGGTACGACATCGGTCCGCGCGTGACGATCGCCATGGGCGGCGTCGACTTCCGCAACGAGAGCCACCAGAGCACGCACGCCATTGCCGGCATGTTCGGCGCGGCGGCCGCGTCCGGGTGCGCGGCGGGGCTGACAGCGCAGCAGATGCGGTGGCTGCTCGACTACACGGCGCAGCAGTCGTCGGGCATCGCGTCCTGGGGCCGCGACAGCGATCACATCCTGAAGGGATTCGTGTTCGCCGGCATGCCGGCGCGCAACGGCGTCACCTCGGCGCTGCTCGTGCAACTCGGATGGAACGGCGTCGACGACGTCTTCTCGGGCGCCGACAACTTCTTCCAGGCGCACGCGCCGAAGGCGAAGCCGGCGATGCTGACCGACGCGCTCGGCCAGCGCTATGAGGTGACGCAGACCGACATCAAGAAGTGGACGGTCGGCACGCCGATCCAGGGGCCGCTCGACGCCGTGGTGAACCTGCGGCAGAAGCGCGCCTTCGAGGCGGCCGACGTGGTGAAGCTCGATGTGCACCTGGCCCCGACCGTGGCCGCGGTCGTCGACAACCGCGACATCCCCGACATCTGCCTGCAGCACATGATGGCGGTGATGCTGCTCGACAAGACGGCGTCGTTCGCGGCGGCGCACGACCAGCCGCGCATGAAGCAGCCGGCGGTGCTCGCCGAACGGGCGAAGGTGACGCTGGTGAAGGACGAGGCGCTGGCGAGGTTCCTGCCGGTGCGCGTGGCGGTCGTCGAGGTGACGCTGAAGGATGGGACCGTGCTGAACGAGCGGGTGGATGCGGTGCGCGGCACCATCCGCAACCCGATGGGCCGGCAGGAGGTCGTCGACAAGGCGCGCGACCTGATCGCCCCGGTGCTCGGGGCGCAGCAGGCGACGCGCCTCATCGACGCGGTGCTGTCACTCGACGCGCGGCCGAAGATTCGAAGCCTTCGGCCGCTGCTGCAGAAGGCCTAGGACTTGTCGAGCCCCATCGCCCCGGCACCGCGCGTCGCGATGTAGAGGAAGCCGAAGCAGAAGAGCACCGCGGCCTGGCCGCCGTTCTGGACCGGCAGCATCGCCGCGGCGCCGAAGTGCGCCATGAAGTAGGCGACCGCCATCTCACCGCTGGCGACGAACGCCGCCACCTTGGTGAACAGCCCGATGATGATCAGCACGCCCAGGATGATCTCCAGCGTGCCCGCGATCCCGTAGGGGAAGCTGAGGAACGGCGCCGCCGTCCCCTTACCGTCGATGCCGCCGAGCATCCCGTACTTCTGGACGCCGTACATCAGGAACACCAGGCCGAACACGATCCGCATCAGGGCGTAGATCTGGGCTTCGTAGCGCGCTGGAATCATCGAAAGCGTCTCCGCGGGGCGCGTCGGGCGCGACCGGCACTGGTCGCGCGTGGCCCCGGCTCGACATTAGACCCCGAAAACCGGCCGCGCGGTGGAGTTACGTGCGCCGTTGCACGTCCTGTCCAACAAAGGACGTCGCCTGGGGTCTTCCCTCGATACCGCGCACCGGCCACCCGCCTGAACATTAGCTGCAAACGAAAGCACTGGTCGGCATCTCCGTTGACCGACGGCGTACCCACGTCGTCCTGCGGGCAGATTCATGCCCGTGCTTACGTATTTACGACATGTGCAACATCAGAAGACTTCTTCCTCTCGCGGCCACGCTCGCCCTGCTGTGGTGCGCGGCGACGACCAGCGCCTTCGCACAGGTCTACACGACCACCGTCACCTCGGCTGGCACCGGCGTGACGGACGGAACCTTCGGGACAAATAAGAGATCCGGCCTCGGGTACAGCCTTTCAGACCTTGCCCCTGGCTCCAACCTCTACAACTACGTTGCCGTCAGCTTCACCGCCTCATCGAACGCGACCTATTACTTCGGTCAGACCCAGGCACCGGTCGACACGGTGATGGTCCTGTACAACGGCGCCTTCAATCCGGCGAACGCGCAGACCAACGCCATCGTGACAAACGACGATGCCGACCCTGTCGCCGATCATCAGGCAGTCGGTGCCGACATCACCGGGATCATGTGCGGAAGCCCAGATTATTGCCCTCAGGTGAGCTACGCGCTCACGGCGGGCCAGACGATTACCCTGGTGGTCACGACCTATCTCGCGGGGGCTGGGCTCGGCTATCCGATCACGTTCTACTCGTCGGGCGGCGGCGGCGGCTTCAGCGGCGGCAGCGGTGGTGGCGGCAACACCGACCCCGGTCCCGTGGACGAGACGGGCGTCTCGAGCTAAATCACGACGCCGGGCACGCTGGACGGCAGCACCGTCCGGATGGACCGTGACGTCACGGTCAATCTTGGCCTGACCAGCAACGGCGCCACGCTCGACACCTCTGCCACCACGCACACCATCTCCGGCAACCTGACCGACGACGGCTCGCCGGGGCGCATCACGGTGACCGGCGGCGGCACGATTGTCCTCACGGGCACCAACACCTACACGGGCGGCACGACGGTCACCGGCAACGCGACCGTGACCGTGTCGGGCACCAACGCGCTCGGCACCGGCGGCCTGACGCTGAACAACGGCGGGCTGACCACCACCGGCGACCTCTCGACGGCGCAGACGGTGTCGCTCCGCAACGCGAACAACGTCATCAACACGGGCGACAACCGCGTCGCGCTCTCCGGCACCATCGACGGCGACGGCGGCATCACCTTCACGGGCGGCAATCAGGTCACGCTGACCGGCACCAACAGCTACACCGGCGGCACGACGATCACCGGCAACACGACCGTCACGGTGGCGGGCACGAACGCGCTCGGCCAGGGCGGCATCACCCTGAACGGCGGGTCGCTCGCCACCACGCAGCCGCTCTCGACCGACCAGCCGGTCACCGTGACCGGCTCGAGCAATGTCATCAACACCGGCAACCAGGTGATTCGCCTGTCGGGCAACGTGGGCGGCGGCGGTGCACTGACCGTCGTGGGCGGCAGCCGGCTCACGCTGAACGGCGTGAACGACTTCACCGGCTCGCTGCGGGTCACCGACGGCACGCTGCTGACGGTCGGTAACGCTGACGGCGGATCGCTCAGCGGCTGCAGTGGCGTGCTGGTGCAGAACCGTTCGACGCTGGGCGGCACCGGTACGGTCTGCGGCGCCACAATCGACCCGACCGGCACGATCGCGCCAGGCAACTCGATCGGCACGCTGACGGTCGCGGGCAACCTGAACCTGCTCTCGGGTTCGCGCACCGCCATCGAGATCTCGCGCACGAGTGCGGACCGCATCGCGGTGAACGGCTCGGCCATCCTCGATGGCACGCTCGCCGTGAGCTGCGAGAACGGCACCTGCTCGACGACGGCGCCGATCGTGTTCGGCACGACCCAGACGGTGCTCACGACCGGAGGCACGCTGACCGGCAGCTATGCGTCGATCACCTCGCAGGTGCCGGGCATGCGCTTCGAGGCGCTCTACGGCGCCAATGCCGTGCGCGTGACGGCGACGCCCGAGAACCTGGCGGACCTCTCGGCCGGCGGTGTGCGGCTGGGGCAGAACCAGGTCGCGGTGGCGCAGGCGCTGAACCGCGTGCGTCCGGCGGCGGGCACCCGCCTGTCGGGCAGCGCGAACACGTTCTTCCAGACGCTGTACACGCAGTCGGCCACGGGCCTGGCGACCACCTACGCCGGGCTGGACGGGGAGCTGCACGCCGCGGTCGGTCCGCTGGCGGCGCAGTCGACGAGCCTGCTCACGAGCGCGGCGCTGTCGGACTGGCGTCGTCGCCCCGCGGGGCAGTCGGATGCGACGTCCGGCGCGCGCGTGCGTGTGGCCGGTGAGGACAGCGCGCTGCTCTGGGCCGCGCCGGTCGCCACGCAGACCCGCTTCAGCGGGGACAGCACGGTCGGCTCGAACCGGCGCACCGGCCGGCTGGCCGGCTATGTGCTCGGCCTCGACACCAACGCGTGGGACAACATCACGATCGGCGCGGGCTTTGCGGCGCTCGACGGGCGCAACACCGTGTCGGACGGCCTCGGTGAGGCGACCACGAAGGAGAAGCACGGCCTGGCGTACGCGTCGGCCCAGCTCGCCGGCGTGACGCTCGGCGGCGCGACCTCCTACGGGCGTGTCGACGTGAAGGCGAACCGGTCGGTCACCGCGGTCGGCGCGGCCACTGCGGTCTACCAGGCGAACGTCTGGTCGGGGCGCTTCACGGCGGCCTACCCGCTGACGACCGTCGGCGACTTCGCGGTCGATCCGTTCCTCGGGGTCGACGCGACGTCGGCGCGGGTGCCCGGCTTCCGGGAAGCGCAGACCGCCGTCGGCACGCTGAGCGTCGCCGCGCGCACCAACTGGACGTCGCGCGCCGACCTCGGCCTGCGCGCCTCGACGCGTGGTGACGTGGCCGGGCTGCCCCTGCGCGGGTCGGTCTCGGCGGCATACCGGCGCTACCTGCAGCAGGACGCGGCCTTCACGGGCACGCTCAACGGGCTCTCAGGTTCGTCGTTCGTCGTCCGGGCGGGTCGCCAGGCGTCGAACGTCGCGTCGGTCGGCACCTCGCTCGGCCTCTCGCTGCAGCGCCTGACGATCGACGCGCAGGTGGACGGCGAAGTGTCGAGCCGCGCCACCGGCGTGGGCGGCAGCGCCCGCGTCTCCTATCGCTTCTGAGCAGGACGATGATCCATCACTCCCCGACGTCCCTGCTCACGCTGCTGCTGGCGCTGGTGCTCCTCGGGGCACCGGCGCAGGCTCAACAGGCTCCGGCTCCTGTGAAGGCGCCGGAGTCCCCCCGCGGCCCGGCCGCGACGACAGCCACTTTCGGCGACTGGATTCACCGCTGCGTGCGGGTGCAGGACGCCGACAGTTGCGAGGTGTACCAGCAGATCAACGGCGTGACCGCGCCGCAGCGCGCCGCGTCGATGCTGGCCACCGTCGCGGTGGGCAGCGTGGCCCCGGGCGAGCCGCTGCAGGTCACGGTGGCCCTGCCGGTCAACCTGACGCTGACGACGGCGCCGCGGCTGACGTTTGCCGACGGCGCCGCGTTTGACTTCCCGTTCGCGCGCTGCGCGGGCACCGTCTGTTTCGCTACCTACGCCGACACGGATCGTCTCGTGCGGCGGCTGAAGGCCGAGACCGCCGCCACGGCGAAGTTCGAATACCGGACGGCGGCCAACACGCCGCTGCTGGTGCCGGTCTCGCTCAAGGGCTTCGACGAGGCGTACGACGCCCTCGTGAAGTCCCGCCAGCGCTGACACTCGACGTTCCACCCCGCGGGCGGCGGCGCTGCCGTCGCCTGCGGGTCCCTCCGATGGCCACCCGGGCCGCCCCCCGACCCTTCGAATCTGTTACGGCGCGACCGCGAGCCGATCTTTCACCCGGCGTACGCCGTTGGTTCCCTTCGCCAACTCCACCGCCCGAAGGCGCGCCTCCACGGTGGGCACGGTGCCGCTGAGCGTCACGACGCCGTCCAGCGTGTCGACATCGATCCGGGTGCCGCTGATGGTCGGTTCCGCGATGAGCTTGGCCTTGACGGCTGCGGTGACGGCGCCATTCTCGAGGCCTTCGGCCGCCTGCCGTCCGGCGGTGCGGGCTTCGTCCCGTGCGTCCCGCTGTTCAGCCGGGCTGCAGGCGATGACCGTCGCGGTAGCGAGTCCGAGGGCGACGCGTGCGAGCGAAGGCAGGTTGCGCATGAGTCCTCCGCGAG
>CANIAI010000128.1 GCA_947465275.1 Acidobacteriota bacterium
GGTGGCGCCGGTCTACGACTACGCGATGTGCCACGCGTGCGGTGTCGTCTCGGCGCGCACCCGTCCGTCAGGGCCGCGCTATCAGCGCCTGCTCGAACGGTTCGAACTGACCCTCGGCCGCCAGCAGGCAGGGGAGGCCCAGCCGGCGAACCTGGCGCTCTCATCTCGTGGGGTGACCGACAGCGACGCCGCCGATCTGCGGGCCCGGCTCGCCCACGGCGCGCTCGTCTCCGACCACCTGCACCTGCCCGACAGCGCGAAAGTGCAGGCGCTGCTGCGGGATAGGCTCGCCAACAGCATCCACGTCGAAATCCTGACGTCGTTCCTGCAGCTGCGCGCGCCCCGCGTGCTGGAACTGCGGCCCCGCCTCGGCTCGATCGGCGTAGCCCTGCAGCGCTTCTGGGACGCCGACGTCACAGGGATGCCGCTCTTCGAGGGCCAGCAGTTCCTGATCCGCGAGGCGTATGGCATCCCGGTCGACCACCGGATTGCCTTCGACCAGTTCGCCATCCCGGCTGAGGGCACGTTCGACCTGGTCGTCGCCAACCACATGCTGACCCATGCGGTCAGGCCCCGCCTCTTCCTGGACACCGTGCGGGACCGGCTGAATCCTGGGGGACACCTCTATCTCTACAACGAGTGGGATGAACACGACTTCCTGGACGAGGGGAAGTCGATGTTCTCGTCGCTGAACGCGTTCCACTTCCAGGCGTTCGATGGCGATGCGCTGGTGCGCGCGCTGGCGGTCGCCGGCTTCCGGACCCTCTTCCAGACGCGGCACCATGGCAACTTCCTGCTGCTCGCGCAGCGCGCGGATGGACCGGTGGCGTGGGACCGGATGCCGAGCGAGCAGCGGGACGCGCGGGTGACCGCGTACGAGCGGGCGCGCGATCGCGCGATCCTGAAGCTGCCCGAGCGGCTGCGCGCACGATTCGCGGGCGAGTGGCAGGCGGTGGTCGAGCGGGCCTACGCGCGCGGCGACGTCGGCTTCGACGCGCAGGGGCACGTTCGACTCACAAAGAAGTCGTGATCTACCTGAATAAGCAAGCGTTCTGTTAAATGACAGAAACAATGAACCCTCGTGCGCGAATCGTGGCGGTGGCGAACCAGAAGGGCGGGGTCGGCAAGACGACCACCGCAATCAACCTGGCGAGCGCGCTGGCGATCGCGGGATATCCGGTGCTGGCGGTCGACATGGACCCGCAGGGGAACCTCTCGAGCGGCGTCGGCCGCAAGGGCGCCCGCACCGACGCCGGCACCGTCTACGAGGCGCTGCTGACCGACGAGGCGCCCGAGTCGTTCGTCCTCACGACCGACACGCCGAACCTGTCGCTGATGCCGTCGGACCGCAGCCTCACGGGGGCGGAAATCGAGCTGGTGCCGATGCCCGAGCGTGAGCATCGGCTCAAGCGCGTGCTCGAGCCGCTGCGCGCCCGCTTCGCGTACATCGTGATCGACTGCCCGCCGTCTCTCGGCCTGCTGACGCTCAACGCGCTCGTGGCGGCCGATGCCGTGCTGATTCCGCTGCACTGCGAGTACTTCGCGCTCGAGGGGCTCGCTGAACTGGTGGGCACGATGCGGCGCGTGCGCGGCGCGCTGAATCCCGGCCTCGAGGTGGAAGGCGTGCTGCTCACGATGTACGACGAGCGCACCAACCTCGGACAGCTCGTCGCCCGCGACGTCCGCGACTACTTCAAGGACAAGGTCTTCAACACGATCATCCCGCGCAACGTGCGGCTGGGCGAGGCGCCAAGCCACGGGATTCCCTGCGTGCAGTACGACCCGCGCTCGCGTGGCGCGGCCGCCTACACCGCGCTCGCGCAGGAATTCCTGACCCGCCAGCCCGCCGGCGCGGCGCCCGCGCAATCCGCTTCCGGAGAGGTGCACTGATGGAACGTCGTCCCGCGCTCGGCCGTCCCGCCCTTGGGAAGGGGTTGAGCGCCCTGATCCCCGACGCGCCCGCCCCGGCGCCGCGCGCCGGCGTGCTGGAACTCGCGGTCACCGCGCTGACGCCGAACAGCCACCAGCCGCGGCTGCAGATGGACGACGGGCGGCTCGAGGAGCTCGCCAACTCGATCCGCGCGAATGGCATCATCCAGCCGATCCTGGTCCGCAGGCATGGCGACGGCTACCGCATCATCGCGGGGGAGCGCCGGTGGCGCGCCGCCCAGCGCGCCGGCCTGGCGACGGTGCCGGTCGTGGTCCGCGAGATGCCGGCCGGCAGCGACCAGAACGTGCTCGAACTCGCGCTGATCGAGAACATCCAGCGCGAGAACCTGAACCCGATCGACGAGGCGCTCGCCTATCAGCGCCTGGCGGAGGAGTTCGGCCTGACGCAGGAGCAGATCGCCGCGGGCGTGGGGAAGGACCGCAGCACGGTGGCGAACCTCATGCGGCTGCTGCGGCTTCCCGAGGACGTCCGGATGGCCGTCGCCTCCGGGGCGCTGTCGATGGGCCACGCCAGGGCCCTGCTCACCCTCACCGACGCCGCCGCCCAGAGCGAGGCCGCGAAGGCCATCGCCGCCGGCGGGCTGTCGGTGCGCGAGGCCGAGCAGCTGGCGCGCGACGGCGGGGTGCAGCCTGCCGGTCAGGGGGCGCCCGCGCCGGGCGCGGCAGCCGGTGCCGCCGCGAAGCCGACCCCCGACGTGCACACCCGCGCCGCCGAAGACCGCATGCGTTTCGCCCTCGGCACGAAAGTGCGCATCGCCCGGCGGGGGAAGGGCGGGACGATCGTCATCGACTTCACCAGCGAGGACGAGCTGAACCGCATCTACGAGCACCTGATCGCCCGCTCCTGAGCGGATCAGGCAGCCCGAATCATCCGTTTTTCGTGATATAAAGGGATGTTTGTGCCTTCGAGGTACAAGCTCCCCGTCGAACGTCCGACGATTTGTGTGACCGCAGGTTCTATGCAGCAGGTGTCTGAATGAGCGGCCGTGCTTCCGCCGCCCGCTACGCGCGAGCCCTCCTCGACGTCGCCATCAAGGAGTCAGAGCCCGAGCGCATCGGCCAGGAGCTCGATGGCTTCGCCGCGCTCGTCGCCGGCAACGCGACGCTTCAGGGGGCGCTGACCAATCCCGCGATTCCCGTCGCCGCCAAGCGGCGTGTCGTGCAGAGTCTCCTCGAGAAGGCGACCTTCGCGGCGCCGCTCGGCAAGATCCTGCTGATGCTCGCCGAGCGCGATCGGCTCAGCCTGCTGCCCGACATGCGTGAGATTTACCGCGAGCGGCTGCTGGAACACCTGCAGGTCGTGCAGGCCGAGGTCACCACGGCCACGCCGCTCGAGTCGGCGGACGCCGCGCGCTTCGAACAGCGGCTGGCGTCGGCCACGGGGCGGAAGGTCATCATGACGACGCGGGTGGATCCGTCGCTGATCGGCGGCGTGGTCACCCGGATCGGCGGCACCGTGTACGACGGGAGCCTCGCCGCGCAGCTCTCGAAGATGCGCGAGCGGCTGTTGCACCAGGGCTAGACACTCGTCGAGAGCTGAAGGAACGAGATGGATATCAGAGCAGAGGAAATCTCCAAGATCATCCGCGACCAGATCGGCAGCTACGCCGTCGATGTGGACGTCGCGGAGGTGGGCACGGTCGTCTCGATCGGTGACGGGATCTCGCGCGTGCACGGCGTCGAAGGCGCCATGGCCGGCGAGATGCTCGAGTTCCCGAAGGGCGTGTTCGGCATCGCGCTGAACCTCGAGGAGGACAGCGTCGGCGCCGTGCTCCTGGGCGACTTCAAGGAGATCAAGGAAGGCGACACGGTCAAGCGCACGGGTCGCATCATCTCGGTGCCGGTCGGCGAGGCGATGCTCGGCCGCGTCGTGAACGCGCTCGGCCAGCCGCTCGACGGCAAGGGCCCGATTGAAGCGAAGCAGTACCTCCCGATCGAGCGCATCGCCCCGGGCGTGACCGAGCGGCAGCCGGTCAAGGAGCCGCTCCAGACCGGGCTCAAGGCGATCGACGGGATGGTGCCGATCGGCCGCGGCCAGCGCGAGCTGATCATCGGCGACCGCCAGACCGGCAAGACCGCGGTGGCGATCGACGCGATCATCAACCAGAAGGGCAAGAACGTCATCTGCGTCTACAACGCCATCGGCCAGAAGCAGTCGACGGTCGCGCAGGTGGTCCGCACGCTGGAAGAGAACGACGCGCTGAGCTACACCATCGTCGTCGCGGCGACCGCGTCCGACCCGGCGCCGATGCTCTACATCGCCCCCTACTCGGCGTGCGCGATCGGCGAGTACTTCCGTGACTCGGGCCGCCACGCGCTGGTGGTCTACGACGACCTCTCGAAGCACGCGCAGTCGTACCGCGAGATCTCGCTCCTGCTCCGCCGCCCGCCGGGCCGCGAGGCGTACCCGGGCGACGTCTTCTACCTGCACTCGCGCCTGCTCGAGCGCGCGGCCAAGCTGAACGCCGCCCTCGGCGGCGGCTCGCTGACGGCGCTGCCGATCATCGAGACGCAGGCCGGCGACCTCTCGGCCTACATCCCGACCAACGTCATCTCGATCACCGACGGGCAGATCTTCCTCGAGAGCGACCTGTTCCACCAGGGCGTCCGCCCGGCCATCAACGTCGGCAACTCGGTGTCGCGCGTCGGCGGCTCGGCGCAGATCAAGGCGATGCGCGCGGTGGCCGGCACGCTGCGTCTCGACCTCGCGCAGTACCGCGAGCTCGCGGCGTTCGCGCAGTTCGGCAGCGACCTCGACAAGTCGACGCAGTCGCAGCTCAATCGCGGCCGCCGCCTGGTCGAGATCCTGAAGCAGCCGCAGTACCGTCCGGTCGCGGTCGAGAAGCAGGTCGCCATCATCTACGCCGCCACCAAGGGCTTCATCGACCCGGTGGCGATCGAGGACGTGGCGCGGTACGAGACCGACCTGTACCGCTTCCTCGAATCGAGCCACCCGGCCGTGCTCACGGGCATCGCCGAGAAGAAGGTGCTCGACGACGAGGTCAAGGGCGCCCTCGAGGCCGCGCTGAAGGAGTTCAGCACGCGGTTCACCGGGGCGGCCGCGGTCGCCTAGGTCGTACCAGCCATGCCATCACTCATCGACCTGCGCCGGCGCATCCGCGCGGTGAAGTCGACGCAGCAGATCACGAAGGCGATGAAGATGATCGCGGCCTCGCGCCTCAAGCGCGCGCAGGACCGCATCGTCGCCGCCCGTCCGTTCGCGCAGCGCATGAACGCCGTGCTGAACGGCCTCGTGTCGCGCGTCGACCAGGACACGCACCCGCTGCTCAAGCAGGCGGCACCCGGCGTCGGGCGTCCGCTGCTCATCGTCGTCGCGGGTGACCGCGGCCTGTCGGGCAGCTTCAACTCGAACGTCATCAAGGCGGCGAGCCAGTTCATCCTGGCGCAGGGCGGCCCGGTGATGGTCGGGCTCGTGGGGCGGAAGGCGCGCGACTTCTTCCGTCGCCGCGGCTTCGACGTCCGCTGCGAGGCGGTCGGCATCTTCACGAAGCTCGCGTTCCCGGACGCGGTCTCGATCGCCAACACCGCGATCGAGGAGTTCACGTCGGGCAACGCCTCGAGCGTCCACATCGTGTTCAACGAGTTCAAGTCGGTGATGACGCAGCAGGTGGTCGTGCAGCAGCTGCTGCCGATTCCGCGCATGGAAGCGGCCGCCGACGCCGGCCCGTCGGTCGACTACCTCTACGAACCCGACCCGCAGCGCATCTTCGAGGACCTGCTCCCGCGGTACGTCCAGATTCAGGTCTACCGCGCGCTGCTCGAGTCGAACGCGGCGTTCTTCGCGGCGCAGATGACCGCCATGGACGCCGCCACCCGCAACTCGGCGGAGATGATCGAGAACCTGACCCTCTACATGAACAAGGTGCGTCAGGCCGCCATCACCCGCGAAATCATCGAAGTCGTGTCCGGCGCGTCCGCGACGTAACGTTCAACGAAGGAAGAAGGAATGGCGACTGCAACAGGGCAGAAGACCGGCAAGGTGGTCCAGGTCATCGGACCGGTGATCGACATCGAGTTCACCGAAGGCCTCCCCGCCATCTACAACGCGGTCCGCGTGGTGTCCGAGGGCGGGCCCGGCCGCGACAAGATCGACGTGGTCTGCGAGGTCGAGCAGCACCTGGGCGAGAACCGCGTGCGCACCGTCGCGATGAAGCCGACCGACGGGATGACCCGCGGCATGATGGCCATCGACACGGGGAGCGCCATCGAGGTGCCCGTCGGCCCCGAGACGCTCGGCCGCGTGCTGAACGTGCTCGGCGAGCCGGTCGACTTCCCGGATCGCCCCGTGCTGTCGAAGGAGCGCTGGCCGATTCACCGCCCGGCCCCGACACTCGAGCAGCAGTCGACCGAACTGCGCATGTTCGAGACGGGCATCAAGGTCATCGACCTGCTCGAACCCTACCTGCAGGGCGGCAAGATCGGCCTGTTCGGCGGCGCCGGCGTCGGCAAGACCGTCATCATCATGGAGCTGATCAACAACATCGCCATGAAGCACGGCGGTGTCTCGGTGTTCGGCGGTGTCGGTGAACGCACCCGTGAGGGCAACGACCTCTGGCTCGAGTTCCAGGAGTCGGGCGTCATCAACGCCGAGGACCTCTCGAAGTCGCGTGCCGCGCTGGTCTACGGCCAGATGACGGAACCGCCGGGTGCGCGCCTCCGCGTCGGCCTCTCGGCGCTGACGGTGGCCGAGTACTTCCGCGACGCCGAAGGCAAGGACGTGCTCCTCTTCATCGACAACGTCTTCCGCTTCACGCAGGCGGGGTCGGAAGTGTCGGCCCTGCTCGGCCGCATGCCGTCGGCCGTCGGCTACCAGCCGACGCTGCTGTCGGAAATGGGCCAGATGCAGGAGCGCATCACCTCGACGAAGA
>CANIAI010000129.1 GCA_947465275.1 Acidobacteriota bacterium
CTATCCGTTCGGCGTGCTGCTGTTCATCTACGTGATGTGGCGGTCTGCCCTGCTCGCGATCGCGCGCGGCGCGATCCTGTGGCGCGGCACACCCTACCCGTTGCGCGACCTGCGGGCGGCGCGGCCCGCCGCGCCGGTCGACGCCCCCATCGCTCAGCCGCGGTGACCCGGCATCGGCGTGGGCTCCTGCGGATGCGCCAGGAAGCCGTGCACCGGTGCGCGCACGGCTCCGCCGTTACGGGAGGTCCGCAGGTTGCAGTGTCAGCGACCGGAGGTCCGATGCGCAGATTGATTGTGTCCAGTGTCACCGCCCTGCTCCTGTCCGTGGGCAGCGCGGCCTTTGCCCAGACCAGCATTACGCCCGCTCCCGCGCCGCCCGAGCCCGACGGCGTGAGCCTCACGCCGTTCATCGGCGTCGGCTTCGGTGGCGATCTCGAGAGCAGCCCCTTCACGTTCGGGGCCGCGCTCGGCTATGGGCTGACGAGCCGCTGGTCGGTCGAGGGCGAGGTCTACTTCATGCCCGACCTGAGCGAGGGTCAGGTCGTCCAGTTCGATGCGAGTGCCTGGACGGTGTCGGCCGACGCGCTCTACCACTTCACCGCGACCCAGTTCACGCCATACGTCGTCGGCGGGATCGGCTTCACGAACATCAACGCCGCCGCCGAATCCGAGGGACTGGGCGGCGATGACACGCAGACGAAGTTCGTCTGGAACTGGGGGGCCGGCGTGAAATCGGCCCTGAGCGATCGGTTCGGCGTGCGCGCCGACCTGCGCTACTTCACGGGCGACGAACTCGTCCCGGACCACTGGCGCCTCTACGGGGGACTGTTGATCCGGCGGCTGGGCCGCTGATGGGTGCCGGGCGCGCCGTCCATGCGGCGCGCCCGACGACTCCCGTCCCTCACTTCGGCACGATGGTCGTGTCCCGGCGCGCGGCGCCAGGCGCCACGCTGAGCCAGTTCGCTGGCGACAGCACGATCTGATCGATGGCCAGGCCGTCCTCCCGAGGCTGCACGCGCACGGTCTGCGCGCCGGTACTCTCGAACGTGATCGGCGCGGCCAGCGCCCCGATCCCGTACGCCGTGTCCTGCCAGCCCCAGCCCGCGAGCACCGCTCCCGTCCCTTCCTCCACGAGGTAGCTGAACGAGGCGGTGGTCCCGATACGGGCCGCGGCGACACCGGAAAACTGCACGAAGGCGGAGTCGTTGTTGTAGTCATTGCCGAGCGCGGCGCCGCGTATCCAGAGGTGATACGGCACGCCGGCTTCGGCGTAGAAGGTGAACTCCGCATAGCTGGTCGGTCGGGCCAGCGCGGTGGGGACCTTCGCCGCGCGGGCGTTCGGATTCAGCAGCGACCGTCCACCGGCCGCAGACGCGTCGGACGCGAGCTGATACCGGCCCGCCATGCGGGTCACGTCGCCGGCGTAGATGACCACCTCACGCCGCACGCGCACCACGACGGCGGCACTGGTGCCCGCCGCGCCGCGATTGTCGACGGCGATGGCCGTCACCGTGCGCGAACCGCCGCCGCGCACCACCCAGGACACCCGCCACGGCGACGCGGCCGCGGAGCCGACGTTCACCCCGTCGACGAAGAAGTCGACGCGGGCGACCGAGCCGTCCGTGTCGGCCGCCGATGCCGACAGGCTGACGGTGGAGCCCGCCTGCAGCACGGCGCCCGCGACCGGCGCGGCAATCGAGATGGTCGGTGCCGTGTTCGTCGGCTGGCTCACCCCGAGGGTGAAGGTGCGTGTCGCGGTACGGGTCGCATCGTCGGCATCGGCGACGGTGATGCCGACCGCGAAGCTGCCCGCCTCGGTGGTCGTGCCCGAGAGCAGACCCGACGCAGCCAGCGACAGGCCGGTAGGCAGCCGTCCGGCCGAGACCGCCCAGAGGTAGCTGCCGGAGCCGCCGGTCGCCGCGAGCACCTGTGACACCGGACTGCCGGCTGCGACCGCCGTGAGCAGGTCGGTCGTGATCGCGAGGGGCAGCGTCGCCGAGGCGACGTGCAGGGTGTAGGGACGGCTGGCGGTCCCGCCGCGCGCGTCGACGACCTGCACGGTCGCCGTGACGTCGCCGGCCGCCATCGGGACGCCGGTGATCGAGCCGTTCAGCGGGTCCAGGCCGAGCCCGGCCGGCAGCGTACCGCCGGCCAGCTGCCAGGCATACGGCGCGGTTCCGCCCTGCGCATCGACCGTCGCGACGTACGCCTGTTGCTCGACCGCGTCCGCCAGGGCTGGGGTCGTCAGGGCGAGCGAGATCGCCGCGTCCGCCTGCCGGGCCCCGCTTCGGATGCCGTCGTAATCCGCGCCCAGCGTCAGGCCGTCGGTCCCGGCGTTGGTCCAGTCGGTGCCCGGCAGCACCTCGTAGTTCGCACCCGTGGCGTCCACGAAGTGCCCCTGGAACGTGGCCAGGGACGGGAACAGGTTACCGGGTGGATAGGGCGCCGTCGCCCCCGCGAGCACGTTGCGTGTCACGACGCCGTCCGGGAAGAAGGCGGTGATGGCCGTGGTGCCGTACCCCACGCCCGACCCGAGGATGCCGTAGGTATCGTGCTTCGCGACGTTGTTGGTGAAGGTGAATCCGGAGATCGGGTTGCCGCTGACGAGCACGACGCCCGCGCCGCGGCCTGAGACCAGTGTGTTGTGGTCAACGGTCACGTCGCGCGGTTGATCGCTGAGGTTGAGGACGTAGCCGTTGCCGCCCCAGTCCCTGCTGTAGTCCGACACCTCGTTGTGACGGATGGTGATGCGGTTGCTCTGGAGACTCGGGTGCACGTCGTCGTGCCCGGTCAGGCTGATGCCGCTGCCGACGTGCCGGATGATGTTGTACTCGAAGGTCACGTCCTGCACGACGCACCAGGTGCAGCCCCCGTACTGATTACGCGGGGTGAAGAGGATGGCCACGCCCGTCTGTGCCTGCGCCCAGTTGTTCTCGAAGCGGTTGTGGTCGATGCGCACGCGCTGCGCGTTCTTCAGTTCGAACAGGTTCTTGACCGTCCAGACGGTGCCCAGCGAGGGTGGCGTGCCGGCCGCACCCGCCACACCAGTGTCGGTGAAGGTCGTCGCGGAGGTCACCCAGGCCATCGCCGGCGCGCCCGTCGCCCGGCCGTAGACCACGTAGTCGGCCGCGTCGGGCACCGCCGTCCAGGCGAGCGTCACCGACCCGTTGGCGCCGACGGTCGCGAGCACTTCGGCCGCGGGCGTCGACACGCCGGTGCCGGTGCCCACGTTGCGCCGCGCGAGCACGCGGTAACCGTAGGTGCCGGCCGCCAGCGTCCCGGACGCGCCCGCGCTGGCCCGCACGCCTGCCGGCGTCGGGACGATCGGGCTGCGCCACGCCACAGGCCGTGTCACGGTGTTGCCGCGCACGGTGATGTCGGAGGCCACGAGGTTCGGGATCTTCGGGTCGTCGCCACCGAACAGGATGCCGTTGCCGGCGGCCTCGAGGTAATTGTTCTCGATGGTGTAGGGGCCGCTGCCGTTCCAGCCGGCGATCGCCTGGGAGTCCTGCCCCACCGCCTTGATGTCACTCACCCACGAGTTGAGGATGCTCACGCGACCGGCATTCAGCGCGATGGCCCGCTTCTGTCCGATGAGCGGGTCGCCATGCACGTAAATCCGGTCGAGCACGATGTCGTGCGGCAGCATGGCGAGACTGTTCTGGGCGCTCGACCCGTCACCGATGGCGACGATGTCGTTGCTCCCCCGCGCGGTCGGCGGGAACTCGAGGCACTCGATGCGCCAGAACGCCGCGCCCGGCGCGGTGCGGAGCGCCGGCGCCGTCGTGCCCGAGACGATGCGCGCCAGGTAGGGGACGTAGGCCGGCGTGATGCGGGTGCCGGCCGGTGGCAGCAACGCGTCGCTCGCGCCCGACCGGACGGTGACGAAGCCGGTGCCGCCATGCACGGGCAGCGTGAAGGTGCCGGTGAAGGTGGCGCCCGGTGCGAGCAGGATGACGTCCCCTCCGACTGCCGTATTCAGCACCGCCTGCAGGTTGCCGCCCGCCGCGACCGTGTACGTCGCCGCGCTCGCGGATGTCGACGTGAGTGCGATGACCAGCATCGGCACGCACGCACAGATACGTAACCAGTTCCTCATGACCTGGGCCCTTCTTCCGTGGTGTCCGTGGATGGCGGCGATCGCACGAGACGTCCGACGCACCGCCATTCGATGGAACCGCAAGTGAAGTGCCCGGCTGAGACGGCAGGGGCCTGCGCGACACACCGCGTGATTCACTGGGGAATTCGCGATGTGCCCGCAGGGACGACGCGCGCACCCACGCGAGCGGCGCTGTCCCCGCTTACAGAAGTCCCTGCGTATTACGGTTTCGGTGGGTGGTGGCCCGCAGACACGGGACGCGGGACGTCAGGAGCGGAGGGGCTGACGCGAAGCGGGAGGGAGGAGGGATCGCGGAGGACGGGACGACCGGGGACCCGGTGAGAGGGGTCCCCGGCCGCGTCGTTACCGGACGGTGAACTTCACGAGCATCGGCTTGTGATCCGACGGCATGACGCCGTTGGCGTCCCGCGTGTCGACGATCTGGGCCGAGTCGAGCGACAGCGAGGTGGCGCCCTTCGAATAGAAGACGTAGTCGATGCGGCTGTTGCGCGTGCACCCGTCGCAGTTGCCCGGGTAGTTGAGCGCGGTGCCGGCGGCCGAGGCCGCGAGCCACGCGTCGACGTGCGTGGTCGTCGCCGCGTAGTACTCGCTGGAGTACGGCTGCATGTTGAAGTCACCGACCGCGAGGCGCGCCTCGGTGAGGCTCTGCTCGCAGGCCGCCAACGCGTTGACTTCCGCGGTCCGCACGCTGGAGCTGTCGAGGGCCAGGTGGGCGGACCAGAGGTTGATCGTGCGGCCCGCCACGGTCGTGCTCACCTGAACGGCCTTCCGATCGGCGCCGCTGTTCACCAGGCAGGTGCTGCTGCTGTTGATCGCCAGCTTCGTCACGATCGCGTTGCCCCGACCGTCGTACCGGTAGCGCCATGTCGTGGCGGTCTTCGTGGACAACAGGCTCGCGAAGCCGGAGGCCTGCGACTCGTTGTCGATCTCGTTCAGCGACACGATGTCCGGATTCATCCGGACGATCCAGTTCGCCAGGCGGTCGGGGTTGTAGACCCCGTCGGTGCCGATGCCGCCGTGGTGCGTGTTCCAGTGGAGGACGGCGAGGGGTGCGGAGGTCGGTGCCGGACTGGGTGCGGGCGTGGGCGTGGGACTGGTCGTCCCGGAGGACGTGCCGTCCGATGGCGCGGTGGTCGGGGCAATCACGAGCGCGGTGTCGGCGAAGACCGCGGTCGAGAGCGTGCCATTCTGGTGGCTGGTGACGGCGACACCCACGTAGATCATCGCCGGCATGCTGATGGTGTCGCTGCCGACAAGAGTCCAGGTCGACCCGTCGGTCGAGCGGTATGCCGAGAAGACGTTGCCGGTTCGGGTGAGTCGCACCCACCCTGGCGCCGAGCCGCTGCCGCCGCCGGTGCTGGTCGACGACCCGCCCGTCGCGAGCCGGCGCTGGAAGGCGAAGCCCTGCCAACCGCTGACGAGCATGAACGCGTGCCGGGACCCGGGCGAGAGCGACTCGCGCATCATGACGCCGGCCTTGGTCCAGCCGGTCACCGCTTCGAGACTCTCGACCCGCGAGACGATCGAGCCGTCGCCCGTCAATGTCTGATACGCGAACCGGAAGGCGTCGGCAGCGCCCCAGACGTCGGCGCCAGCCCCTTCGAGGGTGAGGCTCGCCGTCGTGCCGCTGGCCGTCCCGGCCGGTGTCACGGATCCGAGATCGGTCGTCTGCCAGCCCGTGGGCAGGCTGCTCGCCGGTGGCGCGGCGACGCAGGTGGTGCCAGCCGCGCAATAGACGACCGTGAGCGTGGGGCGCACCGTCGGATCGGCCGCTTCTGACGAATAGAACTCACGATACGACGCACTCGAGGCCGCGCCCGGATCGACCACGCCGACCCGCGTGTAGCGGGAGCCGTACGTCCCCTTCACGGTCTGCTGCACCAGGGACGTGACGTCGAAGCTCACCGTGGAGCCGACCGCTGCCCCGGCCATCGCCTGCGCCACGAAGGTGTCGAGGTCACCGCCACCCGCCCACCAGGTGGCGGAGCTATTCCGGTTCCACCAGGTTGCCACCGTCGCGTCGAACGACTGGGCGATGCGATAGGCCGCCAGCGCGCGGGCTTCCGTGCCGCCGCCTTTGACCGTCAGCGTCAGGGTGGCCGTGCCGATCGACGCGTTGGAGGGGATGGTGGTTTCGGTGTCGAACTTGAGGAGGGTATGGCGCTGATCGTCGGCGAGGTCGCTGGCCATGGTGGCGAGCGCCTGGCGATCGAGGTTCTTCCACTGGGAGGCGCCGCCACGGACGATGGTGTCGAACGATTCGATGTTCGGGGCGGACAGCACCACCGTGGTCTGCGACCAGGCGGACTCCGGCATCCCGAACCACAGGGCGGCACAGGCGGCCGCACACACGGACCATCGGACGACACGGCTGTCAGACATCGACGCCACTCCTCACGAAATTCGGGGTCGGTAGGGTGTAGAGGTGGCGTCGGGCGTGTGGGAGCTCGGTCGCCGCGAGCCCGACAGGGCAAGGCGACTGCCAAGCTCATCATCTTGTTGTGTGTATTGGACTTAGCGTTTTCGCCAAAATTCAGCGCCATCCGCACAGTCAAGAACACAACTGAACCGTTTGCAAAATGTGCTCTGTAAAGTTCTGGCGGGATCGGACCCGTTGAGGTTTTTGGCGGGAAAGGCCGGGGTGAGGCGGGTGTGTAAGGAATACCGCTGAGTTGTGTTTCACGCCTGAACGCGACAGTACGGCACGCAC
>CANIAI010000130.1 GCA_947465275.1 Acidobacteriota bacterium
CGCTGTGGGTGCGGACCGGCGCCGCGCGCTACTTCGCGACGGGTGTGCGGGTGCCGGTGCCGCCGCGTCTCTCGTGTCCGCGCGATGCGGAGCTCATGACGGCCGCCACCGCCGCGGCGCAGCGAGAGGCGGAGCAGCGGGCCACGGCCTGCGTCGTGCGCGGGCTCGACCGCGGGCGCGACTGGCGGGAGCTGCGCTGATCGGGGACCCGGCGCTCAGCGTCGGGCGTCTGGTGTGCGGGACGTGACCTCCCAGGCCAGATCCTGGAGTCGACGCGCGAGCGCGGGGTTCAGGTCGACCAGTGTCGCCGTGGTGTCCATGTCGACGGCCTGCAGCCGCCGCGACCACGGGTGTCCGATGATCGTGGAGGCCGCCCCCCGGGGACTCCGTCCCGTGAGCGTCGCATACAGCACGCACGCCGAGAGATAGGTGCCGGTCGGGTTCGGGTGCGAGCCGTCGGCCACGTGCAGCACCAGGTCGGGCCACCGGCGCCGGGCTTCCTGCCACGCCAGCCCCGCGGGAGCCACCGGCACCGACAACTCACGCGCGATCGTGAGATAGGCGTCGGCGAGGATCGGTTGCTCCTCGGGGTGCCGCTGTCGGGCCCACGTCATCAGCAGCAGCGGCGCCGACCCGTGCGCCCGGATGTGCGGCACGAAGCGCCGCACGGACTCGTGGAAGATGCCCGGCGGCGAGAGCTTCGATTCGCCGTCCTCCGAGCCGCCGCCCAGGGCGCTCTGCTCCTGCAGCACCACGCGGTCCCAGCGGCTGCCGTCGATGGCTGCGAACGCCTTGCCGCTGGCCAGGTGCCATTGCAGCGTCATCCCGCCGTCCGCGAAGAGCGTGGCGTCCACCGCGGGGCCGTCGGCCAGGGAGTCGGCGATGCCCGCGACCACGTCGCTGATGTTGTTGAAGAACGAGAAGCTGTTCCCGATGAAGAGCACCCGCTGCGTCGTCGCGTGAGGCCGACGCGCCTGCGGTGCGGCCGCGGGGGCCGGAGCCTGGGCCATGACCGCCGCCAGGACCAGGGCGGCCAGCAGACGGTGGCGGAGGGCGGGACGACGGAGCGGTGCGCGCATCAGGGCGCATGGTACCGCAGGTCGCGGGCGGGCGATGCCCCTAGGCGGGCTGCCGCCGCGGCGACCGGCTGTCGCGCCAGAGTTTCACGGCCGACACGATCGTCCCGGCGATCGCGAGCAGGGCGAACCCGCCGACGACGAGCTGGAAGGCGTCGGACCGGAGCACCCGGAGCACCTGATTCCCGTACAGGTGCGCCAGCACCCCCTCGGCGCCGAAGCGGACGAGGCGGGCGGCGGCCAGGGTGACGAAGAAGGTCCAGCGGTTCACGTCGAGCGCCCCGCACGCGAGGACGAACGGCGTCAGCGGGAAGGGGGGCGGCATCAGCGCCGGCACCGCCATCGCGACCGCGCTGCTGTTGCGGATGCGGACACGGATGCGCTCCAGCCGCTTGCCCGACACCATCCGCTCGAGCCCGTACTCGCCGCCCTTGCGTCCGATCCAGAAGGTGACCGCCGCCCCGGTGACCGAGCCGGCCGTGGCGAGCAGCGGATACAGCCAGAACCACTGCTCGTCGCGCGCCGCCAGGTAGATGACCAGTGCGTCGATCCCGAAGGGAAGGAAGAAGAGCATCGACGAGTCGAGCGCCCCCATGAGGAAGGCGCCCCACCAGGTCAGGAAGAACCCGAAGAGCGACTGAAAGAGGCCGCTCACGTCCTACCAGCAGATGCCGTCGTACTGCGCCTGCACCCGGCTGAAGTCGAGCGGGATGCGCACCAGGTCGATCACCACCTGGTCGGGCCGGCACTGCATCACCGCCTCGGAGAACTCGGGCGCCGCATTGCCGACCACCACGACCTCGCTCGTCGCGAGCAGGTCGGGGATCGCGTCGCACAGGTGCCGCGACAGGTGCGGAATCTGCTCTTCGATGTAGCGCCTGTTCGCGCCGACCAGCCGTGCGAGCGAGACGTTACGGTCGTAGATGCAGAGCTCGTAGCCCTTGCCGAGCAGCGCCTCCGCCAGGATCACCATCGGTGACTCGCGCAGGTCGTCGGTGCCCGCCTTGAAGCTGAACCCGAGCAGGCCGACGCGACGACGCCCGGTCTCCTCGATGCGGTCGAGCGCGTGCTGCACCTGCAGGCGGTTGCTCTCGAGCACGTGCCCGATCATCGGCAGTTCGAGGTCGACCTCGCGGGCGCGGTACTGCAGGGCCCGCACGTCCTTCGGCAGGCACGACCCGCCGAACGCGAAGCCCGGCTTCAGGTAATACGAGGACAGGTTCAGCTTCTCGTCGCGGCAGAAGATGTCCATCACCTCGTGGCTGTCGACGCCCATGCGCTTGCACACGTTGCCGATCTCGTTGGCGAACACCACCTTGACCGCATGCCACGCATTGCTCGTGTACTTCATCATCTCGGCGACACGGATGCTGGTGCTGACCAGTGGCGCGTCGATGCCGTCGTACAGTGCCCTGGTCGGCGCGGCGTCAGCCGCGTGGTTGTGGCCGACCAGCGTGAGCGGCGGGTGGCGGAAGTCGCGCAGGGCGGTCCCCTCGCGCAGGAACTCGGGGTTCACGGAGACCCCGAATCCGTCGCCGTAGCGCTTGCCGGACGTCCGCTCGAGGGCGGGGATCACGTGATCGTGCGTCGTGCCCGGCAACACGGTGCTGCGGATGACCACGACGTGGTACCCGGATTTCTCCCGCAGCACCTCGCCGATCTGCTCGCAGACCCGGACCAGGTAGCTGAGGTCGAGGCTGCCGTTCTTCCGGCTTGGGGTGCCCACGCAGACGAGCGAGAGGTCGGTGGCCATCACCGCGTCACGCGTGTCGGTGGTGGCGCGCAGGCGTCCGGCGGCCGAGACCTCCGACAGCAGCGTGTCGAGCCCCGGCTCGACGATAGGGCTGCGCCCCTCGTTGATGGCGCGCACCTTGTCGTCGTTGACGTCGACCCCCACCACCGCGTGTCCATCGGACGCGAACGACGCGGCCGACACCGTTCCGACGTACCCCAGCCCGAACACCGAGACGTTCATCACCTGTGCGCTCCCTTCCTGATTCGTGACTGCCTCATGCCGCCCTGGCGGCCGACAGCCGTGCCTGTTCGAGTGAGGCCTCGAGCTGCGTGGCGACCGCCGACCAGTCGTGCTGCTCGACGACGAGGCTGCGTGCGGCGCGCTCGAGGTGCACGCGCGAGGCCGGGTCGCGGATGAGCGACACGACCGCCCGCGCGAAGGCCTCCGGCCCGTCGGCGAGTTCGATGTCAGCGTCGTGGCGGACGGGGAGCCCTTCCGCCCCGATGGTGGTCGACACCACCGCCTTGCCCATCGCCATCGCCTCGAAGATCTTCAGCCGCGTGCCGCCGCCGATCCGGAGCGGCACGACGTAGACGGCGGCGCGCGCGATGTGCGGGCGTACGTCATCGACGCGGCCGGTCACCTCGACGCCCGGCAGGTCGGCGAGACGCCGCACGGCGGGTGTCGGCGCGCGGCCGACGATCGAGAGCGTCACCTCGGGCACCTCGGCACGGATGCGCGGGAGGATCTGCTCGCAGGCGTACCGCATCGCATCCTCGTTGGGCAGCCAGTCCATCGACCCGGTGAACACCAGGTGCGCGGGATCCGTCGTTGTGTCGGCCGGGCGGAAGTACTCGGTGTCGACGCCGGTGGCGACCGTGTCGATGGGCGTGCGCAGGTCCTCGTACAGCCGCCGGAACGTGGCGGCGTCGGTCTCGGAGACCGCGAGGACTCGGGTGAATTGACGGAGGGCCGCCGCCTCGAACCGGCGCATGCGGGCCCACTGCTGCTCGAAGAGGAGCCGGCGGACCGGGTCGGTCTGCTGCGCGGCATGACGCCGCCAGATCTCCGCTTCGACGTTGTGCGTGAAGAGCACCGACGGGCAGGGCAGGCGTTCCGGCATGTTCACGAGCGGCGGCAGGAAGTCGCAGACCACGAGATCGAACCGGTCCTCGCCGAGCAGGCGCGCCAGCGTCTCGCGATACGCCTGCGAGCGATACGCCCCGACCGCGTACGGCAGCGGATCGAAGAGGCGGGCGGCGGCGCGGGCGTAGAACGCCGGGGTGCCCTTGGGCGCGTCCTGTCTCGGGACGAGGTGCAGCTCGTCGCAGACCTCGCGCATCTGCGCGCGCGCGGCGTCTGTCGTGTCGGGCGGCGCGAATGAGAGCCACGTGATCGCATGGCGCCGCGCCAGGTGCCGCATGAGGTGCCACGTACGGAGCTTGCCGCCCTTGTCGAGCGGCACCAGGAGTCCGGAATTGAGCCAGAGAATGCGCATGGTCAGGCCGCCCGTGCGGCCGCGGGTCCGGGTGACGGGAGCGTCTGGACGCCATCGCCGTCGATGAACGTCCGGTACCAGAGTTCGAGGTTCAGCAGCGCCCAGAGCGGGTCGCCGGCGCGGCGTGACCCGTCGCGATGCGCGGCGAGAAGGTCCGCGACGGCCTCCGCGCGCACGAGTCCGCGCTCGCGCGTCCGTCGGTCGAGGAGCACGTCGGCGAGCACCGGATGCCATCGCCCGGCCGACCAGTTCGCGAAGGGCACCGGAAACCCCATCTTCGGCCGCGTGAGGATCGACTCCGGCAGCACGCCCCGTACGGCCTCGCGCAGCACGCGCTTGGTCGTGAGTCCGCGCAGCTTCATGCGCACCGGCAGGCGTGCGGCGAACTCCACCAGCGTGTGGTCGAGGAACGGCACGCGGCTCTCAATGGACGCCGACATGCTCATCTGGTCCTGCTTCATCAGCAGTTCGACCAGGTAGGTCTTCAGGTCGGTGTACAGCAGGCGTCCCAGCAGGTCGGGCGCGGGCACGTCGAAGTACCGTCGCGATGCCGCGTACGGATCACCACCCGCGTGCATCAGCAGCTGCCGTTGCAGGGCCACCGGAATGGCGGCGAAGTTGTCGAACACCATGGCCTCGACGGAACGGGGGAGTCCGAGGAACGACCGGTCGGCGTACCGCCGGAGGCGGGCGGGGAGTCTCGGCACGAGACGCGTGGCCACCGCCGACCGGAGTGCGTCGGGCGCGAGGCGCTCGTACACGGAGCCTGCCGTCCAGTTGGCGAGCGTGCGCGGGTAGCGGCCGTAGCCGGCGAGCAGTTCATCGCTCCCTTCCCCCGTCAGGACGACCGTGACGTGGCGGCGGGCGAGCGCCGAGACGAAGTGCAGCGGCACGCTCGAGGGGTGGGCGATCGGCTCGTCCTCGTGCCAGACCAGGCGGGGCAGCGCGCCGAAGAAGTCGTCATCGCTCACCACGACTTCGTGGCGGTGCGCGCCGATCGCATCGGCGACCTCGCGGGCCCAGGACAGCTCGCTGTACGCCTGGTCCTCGAACGCGACCGAGAAGGTCTCGATGGGGCGACCCACCTGCTGGGCCATCAACGCGGCGATGGCGCTGCTGTCGAGCCCACCCGAGAGGAACATCCCGAGCGGCACATCCGCCATCAGCCGCAGGCGCACCGACTCGGTGAGCCGCTCGCGGAACTCGTCCACGAGCGACGCCTCGCTGCGCCGGGCCAGGGCCGGGTCGGGGCCGTCGTGGGGCACGTCCCAGTACTGCGTCACCGAGAGCACGCCGTCCTCGTAGACGAGCTGATGCCCGGGCAGCAGCTTGTGGATGCCGGTGAAGAGGGTGTCCATGCCGGCGGTGCCTCGCAACCCGAGCACTTCGGGAATCACGGCTTCATGCGCCGTGGGTGTGACGAGTCCGCTCGCCAGGATCGCCTTGATCTCGGACCCGAACAGCAGGCGCGGTCCCCGCTCGCCCGTCGCCGGGACCAGTGTCCAGTAGACCGGCTTCACGCCAAGGCGATCACGCACCAGCAGCAGGCGGCGACGGTCTTCGTCCCAGATGGCGAAGGCGAACATCCCGCGGAACCGATGCACGCAGGCATCGCCCCACTGCTCGTACGCGTGGAGGATCGCCTCCGTGTCCGACCGCGTGCGATACGTGTGACCGGCCGCCTCGAGTTCGGGGCGCAGGTCGGCGTGGTTGTAGATCTCGCCGTTGAACGTGACCCAGATCCGTCCGGTCTCGTTCGACAGGGGCTGGTGCCCGCCGGCGAGATCGACGATGGCCAGGCGGCGGTGCGCGAGCAGCGCCGTGGATGACATGTGAAGGCCCGCGCCGTCAGGGCCGCGATGCGTCAGCACGTCGCGCATGCGCTCGACGCGGGCGCGCTCGTCGCGATGCAGCCCGTCCGGGGCGATGAGGCCGGCGATGCCGCACATGATCAGGCCGCCCTGCGGACACAGGCGCCGAGCGGCGCTTCGTCCACCGATGAATCGAGGGTGCCGCGGAACCAGCCCTCGAGCATCAGCAGTGCCCAGAGGCCGCGCGCATGGTCGGCCGTCCCCGTGCGGTGCTCGTCCCAGAGCTGCCGCAGCGCGGCGGGTCGGATCAGGTCGCGGGAGGCGAACCGGCGAGCGAGCAGCCAGTCGGGCACCAGCCGGTGCAGCGCCGCCCCGAGCCAGGGTGGCGTCACCGGCGGCGGGCTCGACCTGAGCGCGCGGCCCGTGGCGTCGACGACCATCCGGCGACAGGCCGGCTCGAGCAGGTGCGGCGCGCCCTCGATGATCTGGCGCACCCGCGAGCGCAGGAAGGGCATGTGGAGCGTCAGCCCGAGGTCGCGCGTGACGCGCGTGCGCAGGCGAAGCATCGGCTCGAGACGCCCGGGGAGGTCGCGGCGGACGACGCCACACGGGGCCGACAACGTCGCGGCGAAGCGGCCCGTATAGAGCATCGAGCGCCG
>CANIAI010000131.1 GCA_947465275.1 Acidobacteriota bacterium
GAGCGCCGCAGCGGCGCGAGCCCGGTGCGCGCCGGGCTGGCACCGACCAGTTCGGCGGCGCCGTGTCCCCCGACGACGTCACGGGCATGCAGGCTTGCCGCGAGGGCGACCGCATACTGGTCGGGCAGCCGCGGGTCGGCGAACGGCTCGTCCGCCGTCGTGGCGAGGTACTGGGCGATGGTCGCCGGATCGACCGGTCCGGGTGCGTCGATCATCCGGGGCCCTGTCATCCAGCCCTCGGCGCCGATGTCAGCATCGTCGAGCCGCACGGTCACCACCGAATGGTCCGGCCCCGCCCCCGCAACGGCCAGCGCGGTCGAGAAGAGGCCACCGGAGCAGAGGTATGCGGCGTCGGCCACCGAGCCATGCTCCGGCCCGGGGGCCAGCCATGCGGTCCGCAGGGCATCGCTCAGCGCGGCGCCGTCTGCGGCATCCAGGCCTCCGGCATCCGCAACCCGCGGAGGCGCTGCCGAGAGGCTCCGCCTGCACGACACCTCCGTGCCGTCGATGATCAGCTCGCGCTCGGCCTCGCGCGCGGCGGAGCGAGCGATGTCCTTGAGGGACACCGCGGCGCGGTCCGAGGGGTCGGTCGCTGTGTCAGGCACGGGCGCCGGCAGTGGCTCGGTCGCGGGCGGCGCGGCGGGCCGCGCAATCACCTGAGCCGTCCCTCGCCGCCCCGCGCTCACCGGACGGTCGAGGTCGCGCAGCACGGCGGATTCGTCGCCCGTGACGACGAACAGTCGCATCGCGGCGTCCAGCTGACGCAGGTTGGCCGGCCACTCGAGGCTCTGGAGCGCCTCGATGAAGGACGCCGCCGGCGTGGGCGGGCGCCGACGATAGCGGACGGCATGCTGGCGCACGAGGCGGGTGACCAGCGCCGGGATGTCAGTCGGTCGCTCGCGCAGCGGAGGCACCGTCACCGACCCGGCGATCAGCCTGAACAGCAGGTCTTCGCGGAAGGTGCCGTCTGCGCTGGCCGCTTCCAGGTCCCTGTGCGTCGAGGCGACGAGGCGGACGTCCGCAGGCACCGGAGCCCGGCCCACGCCGCGGGCGACCCCACCGTCCCGGAGCAACTGGAGGAGGCCGCGCTGGCCGCCCGCGGCCACATCCGCCACCTCGCGGATGAACAGCGTGCCTTCGCGGGCGAAATCGACCGCGCCGGGACGCGGCATCGGGACGCTGCCGTCGCGTGAGCTGCCGAAGAGCTCGACCTCCAGGCGTTCGCGCGGGACGGTGGCGCCGTTGACCGAGACGAAGGCCCCCGATCGGCCCGAGATCTGGTGCAGGGCCCTGGCGATCGCGGTCTTGCCGGTGCCTCGTTCCCCGCGAATGAGCACGACGTCGGCGTCGGCGCCGAACTGTGCCACCGCCATCCGCAGCGATTGAATGACGTCGCTGTCGCCGACGAGTGGAAGCGGCAGGCGCTCCCCGGCGAGTTCGATGTGGGTGCGCGCCAGCTCCCGACGCACCGCCTGTCGCGTCAGCACCGTCTCGAGCGCTCGCGCGAGGTCACCCTCGACGAGCGGCTTCGACAGTACGTCGGCGGCGCCGAGCGTCATCGCCTGCACGATGGTCCCCGTGCGGCCGAGTCCGGAGATCACGATCACCGGCACGTCGCGGTCGAGCCGCCTGAAGTCGAGCAGCGCCTCGAGCCCGTCGCGGCCGCCGGGCAGGACCACGTCGAGCAGCACCGCCGCGGGTCGGTCGTCGGCGAATCGCCGCACCGCCTCGTCCGCGGTCGTGGCCGTGATCGCCTCGTGGCCCTGGCCGGTCAGGAAGTCGCGCAGGAAGGCACAGACAGCCGGGTCATCGTCGACGACCAGCACTCGGGACGGGCTTCGCACGTGCTCAGGTCGAGCAAGCGGAGTGCCACGAGGGAAACGATTTGGAACAGAAGGGAAGTTGGGACGCCGATGGGCGACGGCGGGGCGAGAAGGGCAATGCGGTTCCCTCGAAGGGAACCGCATTGCCACCGGATGGGCTCAGGGGCGCTCGATCCCCGTCTCCTTGATCTTGTTCAGCAGCGTCTTGTAGCTGACGCCGAGGATCAGCGCCGCCTTGCGCCGGTTCCAGTGCACCTGACGCAGTGTCTCCGAGATCATCGTGCGCTCGGCGTTCATCGCGGCTTCGCGTGCGACATCGGCCAGGCGCCGACCTTCCTGCGACGGGGGCGCAGCGGCCGCCGCTACAGGCTCCGCGGCGTCGTCATCCTCGTCGTCGTCACCATCTCCCGGCGAGGGCGAGGCGCCGCCGGCGCCCGAGGCGTCCTGCGGCGCGTGATACGGAGGCGGCGCGAGATCGGCCGACGCATGCATGGGCGACGGGTAGGGAACGAGCCTCGGTCGTGAGAGCTCCTGCGCGACGAGCTGTTCATCCTGCAGGATGACGAACCGCTTGATCATGTTCTCGAGTTCGCGCACGTTCCCCGGCCACTCGTACGCGGTGAACTTCTCACGCAGTTCCGGGGTGAGCGGACGCACCGCCCGGTTGTAGCGCTGGGTGTACTTGGCGATGAAGAAGTCGGTGAGGCGCGGAATCTCGTCGCGCCGTTCGCGAAGCGGCGGCACGGCGGCCTCAATCACCTTGAGGCGGTAGTACAGGTCCTCACGGAACTGCCCGCGCAGCATCATGGCTTCGAGAGCGCGATTGGTGGCCGCGACGACGCGCACGTCGACGTTGATCTTCTTGTTGCTGCCGAGCTTCGTGAATTCCGCGTCCTGCAGCACGTGCAGCAGCTTCGCCTGCAGCGGCGGCTTCATCTCGCCGATCTCGTCCAGGAAGATCGTCCCGGTGTGCGCCTGTTCGAACTTGCCGATGCGGGTGGTGGCCGCCCCCGTGAAGGCGCCCTTCTCATGGCCGAAGAGCTCGCTCTCGAGCAATTCCGCCGGCAGTGCGGCGCAGTTCACCTTCACGAAGGGCCTCAGCCGGCGGGTCGATCGCTGATGGATGGCGCGGGCGACCAGCTCCTTGCCGACGCCGCTCTCCCCGCGAATCAGGACAGTGACGTCGCTGTCGGCCACCTGCTCGATGATGAGGGCGACGTTGCGCATCGCCGGGCTGTCGCTCCAGCCGATGAACGCATCGCTCTGGTCGTCGCTGAGCTGCCGCCGCAGCTCCGATACCTCGCTGACGAGGCGGGTGCGTTCGACGGCCTGCTTGATGGCGGCATCGAGGGCGATCTCGCCCAGGCCTTCGGGGTCGCCCGGCTTCACGACGTAGTCGGCGGCGCCGAGGCGAACGGCCTCGACGATGGTCTGCGCCTGCTCCCGCCCCGACAGCATCACCACCTGCAGCTCCGGGCGCGCCGACTTCAGCGCGCGGAGGGTCTGCAGGCCGTCCATGCCGGGCATGGCGACGTCGAGCAGCACGATGTCGGGCGGTTCGCCCTGCCGGATGGCCGCGACCACTTCATCGCCGCGCGTGTACGAGCGGGCTTCGTACCCCCGGAGCGAGAGGAAGGTGCGCAGGTAGCCGGCGAAGCCGGAATCATCGTCGACGACGGCAATCAAGGGACGGCGCTCGTCGGTGAGCGTGTCCGAGGTGGGGCCTGCGCCCGGACCTGCGAGAGTGGCCATGTGGAGGGTTCCTAGTCCAGAGTCGTCAGTGGAAGGCGGAGCGCGAGGCCTCCCCGCGGATGCTCCGGTAGCGACCAGAGACCACCGCCGAGCGCGTCGAGCAGGCGCCGGCCCACGGGAAAGGCGAGCCCGAGCCCGCCGCGAAACTCGTCGAAGGCACCGGCCGTCCCGGGCCCTGACGCCACCAGGGCGTCGATGATCGTCGAATCAGCTGCGGCCACCACGCCCCACGCGGGCATTTCCGTGCCCACGCGCGCGCACCGCACCACTACCACCCCGGGCTCACCGCGTTCGCGCAGCACGCTGTGGACGGTAGCCTTGACGAGGCCGGCGACCCTCACCCGATCGCCGATGACCGTCAGCGGATGGTCACCTGCCTCGAGCGCGAGCCGCACTCCGCGGTCCTCTCCCTCATGCATATCGCCCGCCACCTCAGACACGACGGTCCGCAGATCGAAGCTCTGGTGGGCGATGGCGAGCGTGCGACCTTCCAGTTTGCCGATTTCGCTCAGTTCCGCGACGAGTTCCGCGATGCGTCCGCAGGAGCGCTCGGCCTCGGTCAGCATCCGCTGTTGTTTCTCGGTCAGCGGTCCGCCCTGTTCGCGAAGCAACATGCGTATGTAGCCGGACACGACGGTGACAGGCGTCCTCAGCTCATGCACGGCGAGGGAGAGGAGGCGTGCGAGCGGCTCGGCATCGTGGTCTGGTGTCACGGCGTATGACGCTACCATGCGCGTTCCGAAACCTATCTCGACCGTGTCCGTGGGTGACGGTACAGGGATTGAAGAACACCGGGCGGGAGTCATATATCTCCAGTCGATGTTCGGGGTGCGCGGTGTCCCACGCGGCGTATGGTCCGCAGTCATGGCGCCGCCGCACGCCGACGTGGGCGGTGCGGCTGCTGTTCGGGGTGGCGGTGCTGGGGCTGAGTCCTGGCGCGGTCACGTCGACGCAGCTCACCGCCGTTTCGGTACGCACCGCCGCTGAGTTGCAGGCCGCGCTCGACCGCGCGCTACCCGGTGACGTCGTCGAGCTGGAACCGGGACGTGAGTATCTGGGCCGTTTCGTCCTGCCGGCCCGTCGCGACAGGGGAGAGACGTTCATCACGCTGCGCACCCGCGGGCGCTGGCCATCGGAGCGCGACCGCGTGACGCCTGACACGGCGGCGACATTCGCGGTGCTTCGCAGCCCGGATGACGAGCCTGCCCTCCGGACCTCTCCCGGATCCCACCACTGGCGCATCGAGAACCTCACGGTCCGCGGCGGCGGACGTCGTGCGGGCACCCTCATCGCGCTCGGCGCCGCTGATGAAACCCAGCGCACGACCGTCGACGTGCCACATCATCTGGTGCTGGCCCGGCTGTACCTGCATGGGGACGACGCCGGCGCACAGCGACGGGGTCTCGCCCTGAACAGTGCGTCGACTGACGTGCTGGCCAGCTGGATTGACGGCATTCGCGCGGCAGGCGACGACTCGCAGGCGATTGCGGGCTGGAACGGTCCAGGGCCGTTCCGCATCGCCAACTGCCATCTGGAGGCCGCCGGAGAGGTGCTGCTGTTCGGCGGCGGTGATCCATCGGTTCCGGATTTGGTGCCGTCGAATATCACGATCGTCGACTCCCACCTGACCCGCCCCGCCGCGTGGCGGGGCGGCGAGGGCGGATGGACCATCAAGAACCTGCTCGAACTGAAGAACGCTCGCGACGTCCTGATCGAGGGCAACCTCCTCGAGCATCACTGGCCGGAGGCGCAGTCGGGCTACGCGGTGCTCTTCACCCCCCGCAACCAGGACGGCACCGCATCGTGGTCAACGGTCGAGCAGGTGCGCTTCGTCGGCAACGTCGTCCGGCACGTCTCCGGCGGCATCTCGATCCTCGGACAGGACGACGAGCAGCAGAGCGGGCGCGCCCGCGACCTGACGATCACCGACAACCTGTTCGTCGACATCGGGGGTGACTGGGGGGAGCCTGGCGACTTCCTGCAGATGGGCGACGGCCCGGCGGACGTGCGTGTGGAGCGAAACCTCGTGCTTCAGACCGGCCGCGTGCTGTCGGTGTACGGCAGCGGTGATCGACGGACGTCTCCCGGGTTCGTCTTCCGCGACAACGTGGTCCGCCATAACCGATACGGGATGCTCGGTGACGCCGTCGGCACGGGCAGGGTGGCGCTGCGCCGCTTCCTGCCTGACGCCGTCGTGCGCGGGAACGTCTTCGCGGGAGGACCATCCGGCGACTACCCTGAGGGCAACGAATTCCTGCCGCCCACGGCCCTGGACGACGTGCTCATCGAGGGGGAGGGCGGCTATGCGTGGCGCGACGGACGGGCGGTCGGCCGGCTCGACCTGGGCCGCTTTACGGCTGTCCTCGCCCGTGCCGGGGCGCGGTGAGTTCGTCTCGGTAATACGGCGCGTGACCCCTATAATGGGCCCATGCTGATCAAGAAGGCTCAGGATCTCCGGTACTCCGACATCACGTCCGAGTCGCTGTACCTGCGGCGCCGCGAGTTCCTCCAGGCGGCCGCGGCAGCGGCGGTCGGTACGGCGGCGGTACTCACCCCCGCGATCAGCCAGGCGGCCGATCCCCCCGGCCCCTCCGCGTTCCCCAACGCGAAGAAGAGCCCCCTCAGCACGACCGAGAAGACCACCTCGTTCGGTGACGTCACGACCTACAACAACTTCTACGAGTTCGGGACCGACAAGGAGCAGCCGGCGATGTACGCCAGCCGGATGAAGACCCGTCCGTGGAAGGTGACGATCGAAGGACACGTGACCAAGCCGGGCACGTTCGACATCGATGAGTTCATCAAGGGCTACACACTCGAGGAACGCGTCTACCGCTTCCGCTGTGTCGAAACCTGGTCGGCCGTCATCCCCTGGATCGGTATCCCGCTCGCCGACGTGATCAGGAAGGTGCAGCCGACGTCGATGGCGAAGTACGTCGAGTTCGTGACGCTCTACGACCCGGCGACGATGCCGGGGCAGAAGAGTTCTGTCATCCCCTGGCCCTACATCGAGGGCCTTCGGATGGACGAGGCGCTGAACCCGCTGGCGATCCTGGCCGTTGGTCTCTATGGACAGGTGATGCCGAACCAGAACGGCGCCCCGATTCGGCTGGTCACGCCCTGGAAGTACGGCTTCAAGAGCGGGAAGTCGATCGTGAAGATCCGGTTCGTCGAC
>CANIAI010000132.1 GCA_947465275.1 Acidobacteriota bacterium
AATTGACGTCGACGCACGGTGGGCTCCCCCTCAGAAATCGAACTGCGCGGTGATCTTCGCGAACCGCGCCTGGATGACGCTCTGCGGACGCTGCCAGGCCGCGAGGTTGTTGTTCACGGTCAGCACGGTGTCGCTGTTCAGCGCATTGTAGAGGTCGAGCGCGATCGTCGTCCGCTTCGTGCCCGACCGGAACAGCTTCCCGAACCGGAGATCGAGCTGGTTCAGGCGCTCGCCGTACGTCGAGCCCGGCTCGATGAGCGCGGCGGTCAGGTTGGCGGCGCCCCCCGAGAGCGGGCGCCCGAGCGAGGGCTGCGCCACCGCGTTGGTCACGATGTAGTTGGCGGCGATCATCGGACCCGGGATGCTCTGGAACGTGCCGGACACCTGGACGTCGACCTTGGGCACCGTGTAGCTGCCATATCCCTTGAGCTGCGTCTGGAACGGTTCTTCCTGCCGGCACCACTGGCTCGGCAGCCAGACGTTGGCCGAGAGGCCGCCGGCCCCGACGCCCGCCGCCGTGGCCAGGTTCTGCGCACTGAGCTGCATCTCGGGCAGCTGCGCCACGATCTCGCAGTTGTCGAGCAGCCGCTTGCCGGTGCTGACCCCACCCGACAGGGCAACCCCCTTCACCTGACGCATCTGGACCGTCAGGTCGACCCCATTCCAGTGCTCGATCTGCGTGCCGTACTTCTTCGAGAGCGAGTTGTATTCGAGGCTCTGGCCGAACTTCGCCGGGTTCACGTTCACGAGTCCCGGCAGCGCGTAGCCACCGCCGTTGGGCAGCCTGGAGTCGACCGGCGCCGTGATGCTGAACCGGTCGAAGTCGGACGCCGCGACCTGCAGGTTGTCGGTCACCTGGAAGTTGCCGTACCAGCGGCGGAAGAAGCCGAACTCCATCGAGACGCGCGGCACCAGTTCGTGCTGCACGCTCGTCGAGAACTCCCAGTTCGAGAAGCGGTTGCCCCATCCGCGCAGCAGGTCGGGGTCGAAGCGCGCCCCGGGAACGGCGTTGCCGAAGTTCTGGTTGGCGAGCGCCCCGCACTCACCGTTCGCACCGGGCGTCAGCAGGTCGCAGTCGGGCACGTAGTTGCGGTTCGCGTCGTTCCACGACCGGGTCGTGCTCAGCACGAGCGTGCGGAACGGACTCGGCGTGCCGGCCAGCGTGCCGGTCGACAGCGCCTGCCCTTCCAAGTACTTGTTCAGCGTCACCTTCAGCGCGGTCTTGCCGTTGCCGAAGACGTCGAGGGCGGCGCCCGAGCGCGGCGTGACGTCCTTCCACGCGAGGTTGTCGGTCTCGGGGAACGTCAGGTTCCGGTTCGGCACGAGCGGACCCGGTCCGAGCGTGATCGCCGGGAAGTGGGTGCTGAACTGGTCGTAGCGCAGCCCGCCCATGAGCGACAGGCGCCCGAGGGTCCAGCGGTCCTGCACGTAGAAGCCGAGGTCCTTGTCCTGCTCCGCCTGGTTCACGTACGGCGTGGCGTAGACGGTGATCTGGTTGGGTACGCCGTTGTTGAACCGGTAGTTCACCGGCTGGAAGTCGTACGTCCGGTCCTTCAGCGCGCCCTGGGTGTTGTTGAACCCGAACTTCGCGGCATGGCTGCCCGTGATGTACGAGACCGCCGCGCGGTAGAAGTAGTTATCGTTGTAGTTCTTGTTGAAGTTCTCGGCCGCACGATACCGCAGCCCGGTCGACTGCTCGACCACCGAGATCATCTGCGGGTAGGCCGCGATCGCCGCCGCGTCGGTGAGTGAACCGGACGGCTGCAGGTGCACCTCGCCCCACCCGGTGTTCCGGTGCAGGCCGACCGCCTCGATCAGCAGGCGGCTCGTCACCGGCGCGCTCCACTCGGCCATCAGCATGCGCTGGGTCGGGAACCGGCGGTCGCGGGCCGCTTCGGGGGCCACGGTGGGGCTGATCCCGTTCGGGCAGCGGCAGTAGGACTGCTGCTCCCATTCACCGGCGAACTTGTTCTTCGCGTTCGCCTGCCAGGTCATCCGGAGCTTCGCCTGCTCCCAGTCGCCGTTGGCCGACAGCGCCGGCTTGCTGGTGTCGGGCTCGTACGTCCACTTCGTCGGGTCGAAGGCGTTCCGGTTCTGGAACATCCCCGGGGCATACGCCTGCGCCCCCTGGTAGCGGGCCGTGCCGTAGTACCAGAGGCGGTTCTTGATGATCGGCCCCCCGCTGCCCGGCGAGAGGTCCCAGTTCTTCTTGATGCTGCCCGGAGCGGTCAGGCCGGCGGCCCTGAGCCGGTCGGTGAAGTTGCTCGACGCGAGGAAGTCCTCGTGGGCGAAGTTGAAGAACACCGATCCCGACCGGGTGTTGCCCCCGTCGCGCGGGACGAAGTTGATGCGCACCCCGCCGGTGGCCAGCTCCGCGGACGCGGCGTTGGTGTCGATGGTCACCTCGGCCGCCGCGTTGACGTTCGGCACGTTGCCCGAGAAACCACCGCTGCCCGAGAGCCCCGCGGTGCTGACGCCGTTCTGGGTGATGCGCTGGCTCGACGGGCGGCTGCCGTGCACGGTGAGCTGCGCCATCGCATCGCCGCTCGCGCCACCGACGTCGGTGGTGTTCGAGTTGACGCTGGGAATCAGCACCCCGAGGGCGTAATAGCTGCGGCCGGTCGGCACGCGGTCGATGACCTCGCGGTTCAGCACCTGCTGGCGGGTGACCTGCTGCACGTCGACGACCGGCACCTGCCCCGTCACCGTGACGGTCTCCTCGAGGGCACCCACGCGCAGTTCGGCGTTGGCGACCACCGTGGCGGCGCCGGACAGTTCCACGCCTTCCCGCTTCACGGTGTTGAAGCCGGTCAGCGCGAAGGTGACCGCGTACGTGCCGGGGCGCAGGTTGACGATGCGGTACTGCCCGTTCCCGTCCGACACGACGGTGCGCACGCGCTCAATCAGCGCGGGGCTGCTGGCTTCGACGGTGACGCCCGGCAGCACGGCGCCGGAGGTGTCCCTGACCGTGCCGGTGAGTTCGGCCTAGGCGAAAGCGAGACCAGGCAGAGCGAGCGTGAGGAGCGACCAAAGGGTGATCCTGAGCAAGTGCCGCATCGAGCCTCCTTGAGTGGGCGCCTACAATAGCCCCTCGTCGGCGGCAACACAATGCCCTTCGTGGGTGTCTGGCCCTCCGGCGCCGCTCAGCGGATCATCGCGGCTTCGGCAGCGCCGGCTGCAATGACGGCACCGGCTTGAAGGGAACGCCGGCCGCCGCCGCCGACCGCCGGTCGTGCGGCATGAAGCAGCCACCCTGCGCACGCACGGTATTCCCGGCCACGTCAGTGGCCGTCACCGTCACCGTGAACGTGCGTCCGTAGCCCATGCCGTCGCGGGGCGCCCGCAGCCGCACCGTCGTCCCGCTGATCACGACCGCCGGCGGGGTGCGCGGATCGCCCGCCCCATCCGTCCAGTCGCTGCTCGCCGTGATGCGAATGCTGTCGGCCACCACGCCGGACAGGGCGTCGGTGATGCCCAGGTCCGCAATGGTCAGCAGCTTCTGGTTGAAGGGCCAGATCGGGCAGCGATTGGCCGGCAGCCCGCTGACGGCGGGAGCCGTGCGATCGATCCGGAGCGTCACCGCCTGGTCCGCCTCGACGTTGCCGGCGTTGTCGGTGGCGTGGAAGGTCAGCGTGCTGGTGCCCTCGGTCGAGACGACCACGCCGGTGGCGTCACCCGGTGCCGTCGCCGTGCCGTCCGACGCGCCCGAGAGCACTGTGCTGATGTCACGCACGCCGCTGCCGCCCGGGTTGTCCACAGCGGTCAACGCGACGGTGACGTCGCCCGTGTGCCAGCCGCTCACCGGCGCCGCGGGCGTGCGCACCGCGGTCGTCACGGGGGGCGTCAGGTCGGACGAGCCCGACCCCTCCACCACCACCTTGCCGAAGGTGTGGCTCCCTGCGCGGACGATCGAATAGAGCCCGTCGTCGTTCACGCGCAGCGTCACCACGTAGGTGCCCGGCTGGGCGTAGACATGCACCGGGTGCACACCCTCACCAAACTGGCCGTCGCCGAAATTCCACTCGTAGCTGATGAGCTCTTCGCCTTCGGGATCGACCGACTCGGAGCCGTCGAGCGTCACGGGCACGCCAGCCTGCGCGGTGTACGGCCCGCCCGCATGCGCCACGGGCCGGTTGTTCAGCGGCTGCGGGCAGCCGATTCGGAACGGGATCGACTCCCCTTCCCCATACATGACGGCATGCTGCCCCGGCGCGAGTGCCGGCGCCGGGAACGTAATCTGCGCGGTGTAGCGTCCGGCCCCGAGCATCGTGACGTGGAAGGGGAACGTGCCTTCCCATCCCCCCTCCATGAAGAGGGTGAGCATGCCGTCGGGATCGAACGTGCCAAGGGGGAGGTGGTTCGGCGCCGTCTGCCGGTAGGGGCCGGAGAGGCCGGCATCCCACCAGTCGAAGGTCGCGAACTCCCCCAGCGTCAGCGTGACCGGGTCGCCAGCGGCGCTGCACGTGGGCGAGATCTGCGCGCCGACGCTGCTGAAGGGATGCGCCGCGGGCGCCTTCACGATCTCGGCCACCGTGGTGACCGGGAGCGAATCGTCCTGACCATCGTTGGCGACGAGCGTGACGGTGTAGGTGCCAGTGGCGTAGGTGTGCGCGGCGTAGACGGTGGTGGTGGTCTCGATCGGCGAGCCGTCGCCGAAGTCCCACCGGAAGGTCAGTGTGTCGCCGTTGGGATCAGACGAGCGATACCCCTGGATGATGACCGGCCACTCCCCCAGCTCGGACGTCGCGAACCCGATATACGGCCCGGTGATCGCCGCCGTCGGCCGCGCCTGCGCCAGGATGACGTGCGCCTCGATGGTGTCGGTGGCCGTCGCGCCGTTGTTGTCGGTCACCGTGAGAGTCGCGGTGTAGTCGCCGGGGGTGGCGTAGCTGTGCTGCGGCTGCGCGCCGGTGCCGGTCGTGCCGTCGCCGAAGTCCCACGCGTAGCTGGCGATCGTGCCGTCGATGTCGAATGACGCCCGCGCGTCGATGGCCGCGATGAGCCCGGTGCGGGTCGAGACGTCCGGCCCCGCCTTGGCTTCGGGCGTGAAGTTGCTGACCTGCGTGGCCGTGCTGCCGTTTCCCCGGAAGAAGCGCATCTCGTACTTGCGCACTTCCCCGGCGGCAATCGTCCCCTCCCACGCACCCAGCACCGTACGGGTCGTGCCGAGCAGACGGTCTGCGCTCAGGTGCAGCGGACCGTCGGCCACGCCGGTTACGGTGAAGCGGTAGGTGCCGGCGGGGGCGTGCGGGAACGAGACGAAGCGCGGGGTGGTGACCTCGGGCAGTTCGCCCAGCGGGTCGAGCCAGGGCCCGATGTTCCAGTAGCTCGCGGTCGGGTTCTCGGCGTGGAGGGCGCCGTTGCGCACATCGAGGCCGGTCCGACGCCCATCGGGACCGGTCATCAGGATCTCGATCGGGGAGGGGTCGTCACCAAAGACGAACGACGCACCGATGTCGAACCCGCCGGGGGTGATCTCGATGATCCCCGTCACCCGGTTCTCGAACTCCTGGTAGCTGAAGGGGCCGACAGCCGGATTGCCCCCCGGCGCCATGTCTTCGCGCATGACCGGAATCGTGAGCTGGTTGAAGTTCACCCGCTCGGCCATCGGGTCGAGGATTTTGTATGCGTGCTCCCGGTTGTCCCAGCCCGCGAACAGCATGGCGTGGTTCGCCACCATCGAGTTCTTCTCGCGGTAGGCAAAGATCGTCGGAACGCCGGCGATCAGGTTGCGGTTGACGATCGCCTTCTCCGCGGCCCCGAACCCCTGGTGATAGACCGCCGTGACGCCGACGGCGCGCCCCAGTCCGTCGTTGGCCAGCGTCTGCATCGCCAGCAGCATCGGCGTGAGGCCGCACGACCCGGACGGGCCGTTCTTGAAGCCCCAGCCCAGCTGGCTCGGCGCAATGGGCAGGTTGGGACTCACGCCGTAGGTGAAGAAGAGGTCGAGGTAGCGTGGATTGAAGTCGAAGGCGCTCCCGCCGCCGCCGATGTAGCCCACGGGAAACCACGGGAGCATCCGGCCCATGTTCATCAGCACGGTCGAGACCGTCGAGAGCAGACAGCCACACTGACCAATGGTGATGGTGGGGTCGGCCTTCATGTTGAAGTCGGCCCAGCGCCCATCCTGCTGCGAGACGTGGAACAGGCCGTTATCGCTCACCAGGTCGTAGTCACGCGTGAGGGTCGTGAGCGCCTGCGCGGAGGCCAGCGACCCCCGCACCATCGCGGTCAGCACAAGGCAGAGGACCAGCAGGTGGCGTACAGAGGATCGGGACAGCATGGGAGCCTCGCTCGGCGGAAAGGGCGGCCCCCGCGCGAAGCGGGAACCTGTTGAGCTCGGACGGTATCACGCCGATTCTCAGGGGTACGGCCCAATGTGGCCCCATTCGCCGGATGTCCGTCGAATGCACGACGCTGCACGGGCTGACGCGCGGATTTGTTGGTACTATCTGGCCCGCGACCGGGACGCGGACCACGACGGCCCGCACGACCCTGCCCGGCGCCTTCGAGGGATGGATAGATGAGAAGGTACACGGCACTCCTCGCCTCTGCCGCGGTGATGGCCGCTGTCGCGGGCGTCGTCGCACAGCAGCAGCCCGCAGACCCCACGCGCACGCCCGGCGTCCAGGCCGGACGCGACCCGAATCGCGCCGCATTCATCGCGGCCAACTGCAAGGCCAACCCGGCGCAGGCGGCGGGCCCACAGGCCGCACCCGGCGCCC
>CANIAI010000133.1 GCA_947465275.1 Acidobacteriota bacterium
CGGCCGCGACGATGGCACCGTTACCGCTGACGTGATCCGCGTCGCTGGTCGTGTTCACGAGAATCTGGAGCGGCTTCGCGCTCACCGAGCGGATGGCCGCCAGGAGGTTGGCGGTCTGCCCCTGTGCCCCGGAGTCGATCACCACGATTCCTTCGTCACCGACCTGAATGGTGACGTTGGCGCCGCCGCCCATCAGGGCGTAGACCTGCTTGCGGACCGGCAGCACCTCGATGCCCTGCACCTTCACCGCGGGACGCCACGGCTCGGACAGCGCACGCGCGATGGCGCCCTGCTGTGCCCCGAGGGTCGCGACACCGACGGTGAGCGCGGCGCCAAGCGCCGACGCGACGACGACAGCCGGAAGGACGGACCGGGTGCCCGTCACACGTGTCTGCGCGGCCATCATCGACCTCCCTGCCGTGCCGGCGCCGCAGCCGGGGCGGCGGTCTGCCCTGACGCCTGCGCCGCCGCCACCAGCTGGCGCAGCCGCTGTTCGTATTCCGGATAGATCGTCACCTTGCCGCCCATCGCCGCCTCGAGCGGAATGCCGAACTTCTTCGCGAAGCCGTCCGGCACCGTGCCGAACGGATAGTGCGGCACCTTGCCGCGCGGCCGGTCGGCGATCTCGTCGACCACCTCGAAGAGGAAGCGCTGGTCGGGAATGAGGTTGGAGCTGCGCACCCAGTGCGAGGTGCGGATGAACGGCTCCTCGAGATAGTCGGGGTCGTCGATGATGGTGACGAGCTCGAGGTAGTCGCCGTGCCGGATGAAGTGCTCGGTCATCACGCCGTGCGTGCTGCTGGCAACGCCGTTGCGCTGGATGACGCCGTACTTCATGTGGGTCGTCGTGATCGTCAGATGGTTCCCCTCGAACTTGCCGGTCGAGAAGCCGTCCCACGTGTATTCCGCGTTCTCCGACGGATGCGGGCGGCCGTCCATCCAGATCACCCGATCGTCGCGGCCGAACACGCCTTCGACGGTGAAGGCCAGCAGCGACTGCGTGGCGTGGTTCATGACCTTGGTCACGCGCATGTTCGGGCCGGGCCCGCGCATGAAGTACTGCGCCGAGTGCGGCTTGGCCATCTGCTCGGGGAGCGACAGGATCGACGCGTCCCAGTGGTTGGCCTTCTGGCGAACGGCGGCGTTGATCGGCAGGCCGGTATAGTCGCCGAGTTCGGCGCCCGGGGCGCGGTGCGGCTGGTCTTCGTGGACGCGCGGGCTCCACTCGCCCGCGATATCGACCTGGGCGCGGGCCGGCGCGGCGGCGAGCAGCAGGCCCACCGCCACCAGCCCTCCGACGACCGCGTGCATCACGCGTGGGTGCGGCAGCAACATGATGACTCCTGGTGTTGGACGAATCAGCGCCGGCTCGACCGGCGCCGGCGTGATCTTGTACACGCGCGGGAGGGACGCGCAACCGTCGAATGAGCCCGGAACGTCGCAGTACGTCGCCATCGCCAGCGCGGCGGCCGTTCTGCTAGGCTTCGGGTCATGCCGAGACGCCTGCTCCCGCTGCTCGTCCTCTGCCTGCTGGCGGCGCTGCCTGCCCGACCGGCGAGGGCGGAGGTCGTCGAGAAGACCGGCACGTTCGCCGGTGCGATGGTCACCTACCAGGTGGTGCTCCCAGCCGGGTACGACCCGGCGAAAGCCTATCCCGCTGTCGTCGTCTTCGCGGGTGGCGGCCAGACGCTCGAGGGGACGCGGCGCATGGTCGAGAACACCTGGCGCAAGGAGGCCGAGCGCCGGGGGTTCCTGATCTTCGCGCCCGCCTCGCCCGATGCGCCCGACCAGATCTTCTACGAGACCGCCGACCGCATCTTCCCGGAGTTCTTCGACCGGATGCTCGCCGACTACAAGGTGCAGGGGAAGCTGCACGTCGCGGGCCCCTCCAACGGCGGCATCAGCGCGCTGCACGTCGCCGTCCGCTGGCCGCAGTACTTCGCGTCGGTCACCGGGTATCCCGGCATGTTCGACCGCAGCGACATTTCGCGCTCGGCGCCGCTCCGCAACATGTGCCTCTTTCTGCACGTCGGCTCGCTCGACTCGTACTGGGTGCAGATCATGACCGCCCAGGTGGCCGCCCTGAAGCAGCGCGACATGCAGGTGTCCTTCACCATCGAACCCAACCAGCCGCACGGCATCCGCACGCCCGACCTGCCGGTGCGCCTGTTCAACCAGATTCAGGGCTGCACGAAGTGACCACGCCCGCGCAGACCCGCCCGGTCGACCTCCGCCCGCTCGGCACGAGTCCCCTCCGCGTCCCGGCCATCTGCCTCGGGACGATGACCTTCGGCGAGCAGAACAGCGAGCCCGAGGCGCACGCGCAGCTCGACTACGCGTTCGAGCGCGGCCTCACCTTCATCGATGCCGCCGAGATGTATCCGGTGCCGGCACGCGAGGAGACGACCGGACGCACCGAGGCGTACATCGGCACGTGGCTGAAGACGAAGCGACGCGACCAGGTGACCATCGCGACGAAGATCGCCGGACCGGGGCGCGGCTGGACGTGGGTGCGCGGCGGTCCGAAGTCAGTCGACGCCGACAACATCCGCCAGGCGATCGAGGGGTCGCTGCGGAAGCTGCAGACCGACTACGTCGACCTGTACCAGATCCACTGGCCCGCGCGCAGCGTGCCGACCTTCGGCGGCTACCAGTTCACGCCGGCTGCCGACGATCAGGTGACGCCGATTCGCGAACAGCTCGAGACGCTCGGCGCCCTCGTGCGCGAGGGGAAGGTGCGCGCCATCGGCCTCTCGAACGAGCACCCGTGGGGGCTGATGCAGTTCCTGCGGCTCGCCGACGAACTCGGGCTGCCGCGGGTGGCGTCGGTGCAGAACGCCTACAACCTGCTGAACCGGACGCTCGATTTCAGCATGGCCGAGGTGCTGCACCGCGAGGGGGTCGGCCTGCTCGCCTACTCCCCGCTCGCGTTCGGCCACCTCACGGCGAAGTACGTGGAAGACCCGTCGGCCCAGGGACGCGCGAAGCTCTTCGCCGCGTTCGGCCAGCGCTACACCAAGCCGAATGTCGAACCGGCCGTGAAAGCGTACGCCGCCCTCGCGCGCGAGGCGGGGCTCACCCCGGCGCAGCTCGCGCTCTCGTGGGTGTTCCACCGCTGGTCGGTCACGAGCACCATCGTCGGCGCGACGTCAGTCGACCAGTTGAAGACGAACCTCGATGCGTGGGACGTGCGGCTGAGCGAGGACGTGCTCAAGCAGGTCGAGGCGATCCACCTGCGGTACACGAACCCGGCCCCCTGAGGGTCAGGGGGCCGACTCCGTGCCGTCGGGGCGGGTTCAGCGCGTGCCGAGCCCGACCACCGCGCCGACCGTCGCGCGGGCCACGGGTATGGTGTCTGGCAGGAACATGAACCCGAGCCCCGTCCGCACGCCGAACCTGGGCGACACGCGGAAGGTGACGCCGCCGCCGGCCTGCAGCACCGGGTCACGGCTGGTCCATGTGTCTTCATGGCCGCCGACGCCCACGCGGTAGCTGCGCTCGGTGCCTTCCAGCTGATAGACGCCGGCCAGGATCTCGGCGAACGGCGAGAGGCGGCGGTGGCCCGACACGCGCACGCCGGCAAAGGCCGCCGTGTCGCGCCAGGAGTACTGCCACGTGCTCTGCCCGAATACCTCGCTGCTCTCGTCGCGTGTGTGGTCGATCTGCCCCACAACGGAGAAGTAGCGGCTGATCGGCAGCTCGATGTCGCCGGTCACGCCGCCCCACCCGCTCTCCGCGCCCCCGTCACCCGACGCCATGCCCACGAACCCGCCGCCGAGGATCACCCGCGGCGCCGCCTGGGTGAACGTCTGGCCCTGCGGCCTCTGGGTCTGTGCCTGCGCGGCAACCGTCCGCGCGCTTCCCGCCAGCACCGCCATCCCGAACAGCATCCCGCACACGATGTGTCGCTGCGTCATGTCAGCCTCCTCTGCCCATCAAGGTGCAGGGGAGCGGGAAACCGGCTCAGGCAGCCCCTAGCGGGTAGCGGTGACGTGCCGCGCGAAGTTGTCGAGAATCGACTGCCAGCCGGACCGCTGGAAGTCTTCGGGGTACGTATCTTCCGGATCGAACGTCACCGTGACGGTGACGCCCGACGGCGTCTCGGCGAAGTCGACGGTACAGCTGCGATCGCCGAACGCGTACGCCAGGTGCTGCTGCGGCACCACCTTCGTGTAGGTGCCGGCGAAGTCGAAGCCCATCGAGCCGTCCTTCGCCTCCATGCGCGACGAGAACTGACCGCCCTCTCGCAGGTCGACCGTCGCGGCGGTGGTGTGCCAGTCGGGAGAGGCCGCGTTCCACTGCATGATGTCGGCGGGGGTCGTGTAGGCGCGCCAGACCTCGGCGAGCGGGGCGGCAACGGTGGTCGACACGGTGATCGGGGACGGCACGATAGGGCTCCTCCTGGGGGACGCACGATTATGCGTCCGGCGGCCCGACGCGCGCGACCGCTAGTGGAGAATCGGGACGAGTTCGTACCGCCCGTCGACCCAGGCCAGCGCCCGGGTGCCGCGCCGCCGGGCTTCCCGCCAGGCGTAGGCGAACGCCGACGTGAGGTCGTCGCCGAACCCCGCCCGCTGGGCTGACCCGACCACCACCACCCGCACCGCCGAGCGCGACGCGCTGGCGCGGACCGGCTGGTCGGGTTCCACGATCACGTCGCCGTTGTGCGGTTCGAGCGTCGACTGCATCAGGTCGAGGGCCATGCGGTTCCTCCCGTCAGTGGCGATTTCGACGCCCCGGGATGCCCGGTGGTCGGGCCGTTCGTGTCGCGTCCTGTCGCAGGCGGGCCTGGGGACGCCGCCAGCGTAGCGATCGCACCTGAAGCCCTCGTGAAGGTCCATCGCGGGGGGTTCCGCTAGAATGAGGGGCGCGTGTTCGTGTCACCGTCCCCGCTTCGCACCGCCCTCGCCGCGCTCAGCCTGCCGATGCTCGTGGCCGGCGTCCTCGTCGTGAGCCCGGCGCTCCGCGCCGCCACCGGTCCCATCACCTTCACCGACTCGACCATCGGGGCGCTGCCCGAGGGGTTCTTCACGGCGCCCGTGCGTCAGGCCAATGCCGGCAGCTGGCAGGTGCAGGGCTCTGGGACGAAGCGGCACCTCGCGCACCTGGCGGATCCGTCGGTGACGATGCGCGGGATGAGCGTGGCCATTGTGTCGGCCGCCGCCCCGAACGACGTGCGGGTCACCACGAAGCTGCGGGTCGTCGACGCCGACCGGGCCGCCGGCCTCGTGTGGCGCTTCCGCGACCAGAACACCTTCTACTTCGCGGCGATCGTCGGCCTGGATCAGACGCTCGGGCTCTTCCGGGTCACCGGCGGCAACCGCATCCAGCTCGACCGCGCCGAGCGCGTCGGCATCGACTGGGAGGCGTGGCACACGATGACGGTCACGCACCAGGGCGATCAGATTCGCGTGACGCTCGACGGTATTGCGGTGCTGCAGGCCCGCGACACGACCCTGCCCGACGGCCGCGCGGGCGTCTGGTCGGCCGGCAACTCGACGAGCTGGTTCGACGACGTCTCGGTCGACAGCCTCTCCGACTGAACGACGATGCGCCTGCTGGTGGTCGAGGACGAGCCGGGGCTCGCGGAGACCCTCAGGAAGACGCTCGAGGAAGAGGGCTTCGCCGTCGACCTCGCCGCGGACGGCGACGAGGGCCTCGACCGCCTCTGCAGCGCCCCGTACGATGCCGTCGTGCTCGACGTGATGCTGCCGCGCCTCGACGGCTGGACGGTGCTGCAGCGCGCCCGCGCGAAGGACGTCCGCACGCCGGTGCTGATGCTCACGGCGCGCGACCAGGTGTCTGACCGCATCAAGGGGCTCAACCTCGGCGCCGACGACTACCTGGTCAAGCCGTTCGCGCTGTCGGAGCTGATCGCCCGCCTCCATGCGCTGATCCGCCGGTCGTACGGCGCCGCCTCCTCGACCATCACCATCGGCCACGTCGTCATCGACGCCGCCGCGCGCCGCGTGCTGCTGCACGAGGTGCCCGTGGAACTCACGGCGCGTGAGTTCGCGATCCTCGAGTTCCTCGCGCGGTCGCGCGGACGGCTCGTCACCCGCACGGCGCTCTACGATCACCTCTACGACGAGGACGCCGCGATCGGCTCGAACGTCGTTGAGTTGCACATCGCCTCCTTGCGGCGGAAGCTCGGGCCCGACCTGATCCGCACGCGGCGCGGCGAGGGCTACCTGATCGATGCTTGAGTCGCTCCGCGCGCGCCTGCTGCTCTGGTACACGCTGGTCTTCGCGATCCTGATTTCGATCTACGCCGGCACGGTCACCTACGCCTACTGGCGCTCGCTCGTGGAGGAGGTCGACCGCGCGCTCACCGGGCGGGTCGAGATCATCCGGCAGTCGCTGCATCCCGACGAGTCGGGCGTCTTCAACGTCGACTTCCCCGCACGCTTCCGCGAGACGGCGTTCGGTCCGCAGTTCGACAACGGCTACTTCATCATCTGGAACGCGGACGGCTCGCTGATCGATCGCTCGAATGACGCGCCGCCGCTGGCCGCCCGCCTCGAGCCGGGCGCCGTCACCGACCGCTGGCGGCGCGACGTGGTGGCGATCGGCCCGGCAGGGTCGCGCATCCTGGTCGGCCGTCCGCTCGACGCCACCTGGGAGGCCACGCGGGCGCTGGGCCTGCAGATC
>CANIAI010000134.1 GCA_947465275.1 Acidobacteriota bacterium
CAGAGGAGCTGGCGGCCGTCCTCCTTCGACGCGGACCGGGTGATGTAGCGCTTCGCGGTGAGCGTCGTCAGCAGACGCGTGATCCCGGGTGTCTGCTCCACGAGCCGCGCGGCCACGTCGAGCGTGGGCAGCGGCTCCTCGTTCCAGAGGATCACGAGCACATTGAACTGCTGCAGGGTGAGCCCGAAGGGTTCGAGCGTTCGGACCAGCGTTCGCCGCACGCCGTCGGTGGCGCGCATCAAGCCGATGATCGCCCGTGTCGACGGCGGCACCGGCTTCCGCGGACGGTCCTGGCTCATCGGGAGATAGTAGCAGCGACCCGCGGCGTATTAGTTGACGCGTAAACTAATTGGCGCTATCGTGCGGGCACGATGCGACTCCACACGCTCGCGCTCGTTGCCCTCCTGGCGTCCGGCGCCGTCCTGTCCGGTCAGGGGGCCGAGACGCAGCTGGCGACCCAGCTCAGGCAGCTCTTCCCGTCCGCCACCGGCTTCACGCCGATGGGCGGGACGCCGCGACACGTCAAGGCGTTCAGCGGCGACGCCTCGAACGTGATCGGGTATGCCTTCTACACCACGGACCTGCAGCCGCTCGAGCGCGGCTACGACGGCCCCATCAAGTTCCTCGTGGGGCTCGACCGGTCGGCGCGCCTCACCGGTATCGTGCTGGTCGAGCACAACGAGCCGTTCGGGAACTTCTCGATCGAGACGCCCGGGTTCCAGGGGCAGTTCAAGGGAAAGGACGTGCGGGACGCCTTCCGGGTGGGTGAGGACATCGATGCGATTACCCGCGCCACGGTCTCGGTCACGAGTGCGTCCCGCGCGGTCCGCAATGGGGCGCGGCGCATCGCCCGGGAGTTCCTGACACCGCCGGGGCAGTCCGCCCGATAGCGGCGCCTCGCGCGGCCTTACGCGGTGCGGCGCGCGCGGACCACGCGCTTGACGCCCATGCGGCCGAGCAGGGCGGTGACCTGCGTGGCCTCCCCGGCGTCCAGATCGCCCAGCACGTCGGATTGCGCCCGGTTGAAGGGCGGAATCGCGGCATCCAGCAACCGTCCCCCGGCGACGGTCAGCGAGCAGAGCTGCTGGCGCCGGTCGCCGGTCGCCTGCACGCGGCGCACGAGTCCCTTGTCGACCAGCGTGTTCACCAGTCGCGTGATGCCGGGCGTCGCCTCGACCATCCGTGCGGCGATCTGGAACGTCGGCAGCTCGCCGTCGAAGCGCAGGATCGTGAGCACGTTGAACTGCGGCGGGGTGAGGTCGAACGGACGCAGGGCATCCGTCATCGCCCTCCGCGCACCGTCGGCCGCGCGCATCAGCGTGATCACGGCCGCACGCGTCCGCAAGGCCTCTTCGTCGTGCGGCACGGCCACCGGGCGCCGGCTCATCGGTGCCGGCTGGCGCGACTGAGGACGTGATCGACCGACAGCAGGCCCGACCCGCGCACCAGGATCATCAGCAGCAGGGCAATCGTGATCAGGTGGAACTCGATGCCCTCGCCCTTCTGGGCGTTCGCCCAGTTCATGAAGAAGCCGAACTGTCCGTGCACCACGATGATCGCCACGAGCATGTTGACGATCAGTCCGGCGGCGGCAACCCGGCCGAGCAGGCCGAGCAGCAGCGCAATCGCCCCGCCGAACTCCGCGACCATCGCGATCGTGCCGAGCCACGGGGGAATCCCGAAGTTGGCGAAGAAGGCGTAGGTCGCGTCGAGGCCGCGGCCGCCGAACAGGGCGAACAGCTTCTGGGAGCCATGGGCGAACATCACCGCCGCCAGGACGAGGCGGGCGATGAGCAGCAGCGGATCCGGGCGGGTGTCGAACAGGCGCGTCATCAGCGGGCACTCCTCACGGCGGGCGTGGCGGCCGAAGCCTTCAGCGAGTCGACGATCAGCGAGACGAACTGTTCGCCGGTGTAGCCGGCCACCGCGTAGCGTCGATCGTAGTCGAACGACGGCTTCGTTGCCTGGATCTGGGCGAGCGTCTGTCCCTTCTTCAGCAGGTCCTGCACGCGGTCGCGGATGATCACCAGCATGTCGCGGTACTCCACCACGTCGGCTTCGTCCGACACGCGGCCGTGGCCCGGGATGATGTAGGTGCCGCCTTCCTGCGTGGCGCGCGGGATGGCCAGGTCGAGGATGCGGTTCAGCGCGGCAATCTCGCCGTTGATGCTGCCGCCCGCCGCGAGGTCGATCCGCGGGTACGACTGCGTGGTGAAGACATCGCCCGTACTGATCACGTCGGAGCGGCGGAAGAAGACGAGGCTGTCGCCGTCGGTGATGGCGGCCGGCGTGTGGAACAACTGGATCGCCTCGCCGTTGAACAACTCGTGCTCGGGCGTGAAGTAGGTTTCGCCCGGCAGCATGCCGAACGGCGCCGGCGCGCCGCCCTTCGCGCCGCCGAGCCTGGCGAGGACGTTCTCGTGGGCGATGATCGTCGCCCCCGCGCCCTGGTCAGCAATCAGGAAGCCCGCCCCTGACGCGCGGCCGCCGTACGGGCGGCCCGACTTCGCGAGCGCCTCGTTGCCGCCCGTGTGGTCGCGACCCGCCTGCGTGTTGATGATGAACCGCACCGGCCGGTTCGAGACGCGCCGGATGGCCGCGATCGCGCGGTCGTTAGCGTCACCCCGTCCCGAGTCGACGAGCACCGTGGCGTCGTCGCTCACCTGGACGGTGATGTTGCCCTGTGTGCTCGCGTTGCCGCCGGGGCCGATGAGGGCGGTGACCGCGCCCTGCACCGTGAACGCATTGAAGTCGTTGGCGCGGTTCTCGAGCGCGGGCGCCGGCGCGGGCGCCTGGGCGTCTGTGCCGGTGCGCGCAAGGGCGACGAAGGCGGCGACCGCGGTCACCCCGACGAGGCACGGAACTCGGCGACGCATCACTTCTTCTCCGGCTGCGCGGGGCGGGCGGGCGCCGGCAGCGTCTTCGCGAATTCGGGATAGGCGGTCTCGGCCCCGCCACGCAGGGCGACGCGGGGCAGCCCGTTCCGCATGCCGGCGTCGAGCGTCGGGTTCGTGCCGGGCAGGTAATGCGGCACCGTGTGCGCCTCGCGATCGATCTCGACCGCTGGGCGGCAGGGATACGCGTTGAGTTCCTGGTTGGGCGCCGCGCCGTAGTTGCGCGTGCGCACCCAGGGCTCGGTCGTGTAGACCGGGTCGGTGACGATCGTCGCGATCGTCAGCACGTCGCCGTGGCGCATGTAGTACTCGACGACGGTCGCCTGGTCGCTGCGCGGCAGGCCGTTTCGCTCGAGGTAGGCCATCTTCAGGTGCGTCGTGGTCACCTTCAGGGTGGCGCCGACCCATTCACCGGTGGAGAAGCCCTGCCAGGTGTGCGGGGCCCATTCGGGTGGATGCGGACGTCCGTCCATCCAGATGGTGCGCTCCTGCGCCTGCCATTCGTTGTGCTGGCCGAGGGCGATCACCTCCTGCGACGGCGCGTCCTTGATCTTCCAGATGCGCATGTTGCCGAAGGTGTAGGCCATGTCGACCGAGAACGGAATGCACTGCCGCTCGGGAATCGTGTAGACCGAAGCCATCCAGCTCTCAGCCTTGGCACGCGCCTCGGCGTTGATCGGGATGCCCTGGAACTCGCCGGGCAGCTGCCCGGGACCGCGCCAGGGCTGGTCTTCGTGCATGCGCAGGCCCCATTCACCCGACAGGTCGACCTGGGCGTGGGCCACGCCAGCGACGCCGAGCAGGGCAAGCAGCGAGAGTGAGACCCTCAGGATCGCGGAACGCATCAGACATCCTCCTGTCGCGATGGCGGAACTGCGCGCGCCAATGCGAACGGCGGCAACGATACCGCCGAAGTGTGTAACGCGTCAAACAAATGCGGCCTCCGATCGGCGTTCGACCCCTTGGTTCTCGTCTCGACCCCCTCGGATCTCGCGTGCGACCCCTCGATCTGCGCGTCTGACCCCTCGACATTTGTGTGGACCCCCTCGCAGTACGCGCGTGACCCCTCGTGGAACAGCTCTTGTCTGCCAACGAGCGCGTGAAGGGGCTGCATGTGCGCGATGAGGGGCACGATGTTCGCGGCGAGGGGCACGATGCACGATGAAAACGCTGGATGCACACTGGTTGTGTGCGTGAGCAGAGATCTGGCATGGCCAGGTCGAGATGGCGGTCGCACAATTCCATCTCGTGGTTGGTCCCGCAGAGATTCCGTGCACGTCTGCACGGTTTCTGCGCCAGGGAATGCGTCACGCCTATGATGGGTGAGGCATGAGTGACTACCCGCTGGAGAGTACGGAGCGCGAGCGCGACCGCCTCGAACGTCAGGCCCGCGTGCTGCGGCCGCTGACCGAACGCCTGCTGCGGCGAGCCGGGGCGGAGCCCGGTGCGAGCGTCCTCGATCTCGGGACCGGGGCGGGTGACGTCGCGATGCTCGCGGCGGAACTGGTGGGGCCCACCGGGCGGGTGGTCAGCCTCGATCGCGACGCCGGAAACCTGCAGCGGGCGCACGAGCGCGGCGAGCGCGCCGGCTACACGAACCTCTCGTTCCTGGAGCGTGACATCGCCGATCCCCCGCGGCTGGGCGAGGGATTCGACGTGGCCGTCGGGCGTTACGTCCTGATGTACCAGACGGATCCGGTGGCGGTGGTGCGGGCGATCGCGCGGGCGGTACGGCCGGGCGGCGCGGTGGCGTTCCACGAGATCAGCCTCTACGAGGGGATGCGCGACGACGCCTGGCCCGCCTCGACGCGCCTGTTCGTCGAGACGATGGCGAAGCTGAGCCCGTCGCTGCGCCGGCGCATCCAGGCGAACATCGCCCCGCGCCTGCCCTCGATCTTCGTCGACGCGGGGCTCGACGTCGCTGACTGGGGGTTCGAGCTGTCGTCACCGCTGGTGCATGCCGCCGATGCCATTCCGGTCGGCGTCGACCTGATGCGGACATTCGAGCCGCTGGCGATCGCCGACGGCGCCATCGCGGCGGGGGAGATCGACTGGGACGCGCAGGAGCGCGTCTGGCGTGAATCGCCGCCTCACGGCGCGCTGACGCTGCCCGCCAGCGTGCTTGGCTGGGCCCGCGTGCCCGGCTCGAAGGGAGACGATCGTGACGCGTAGGGTGAAGGTCCGCGACAGCCTGACTCGCCGACAGATGCTCGGGACGCTCGGCGCGGCGGCCGCCGCGGTCGGCGTCTCCGGTGTCGCGCAGGGGCAGACGCAGACGCAGGGCCAGGTGCCGGCGCCGACGGCGAGACGCACGCCGCCGCGCGAGTTCCTGCTGCGTGGCGGACGCGTGCTGACGGTCGACCCCACGCTCGGCGACCTGCCGGTCGGCGACGTCCACATTCGTGACGGGGTGATCGTGGCGGTGGCGCCGCGCGTCACGGCACCGGGGGCGCGCGTGATCGACGCGACCGGGATGCTCGTGCTGCCCGGCTTCGTCGACACGCACTTCCACATGTGGAACACCATCTGGCGGGGGATGGCGAACGACGCGAGCGAGTACTTCGGCTTCCAGCGCCTCGCGGCGAACTACACGGTCGACGACCACTACCTCGCCGTGCTGTACGCCGGCGCCGAGGCGTTGAGCGCGGGCTTCACCACCACGCACAACTGGGCGCACGGGGTGCGGAGCTATGCCGACCTCGAGGCCGAAATGCGGGCGCTGACGACGCTCGGCCTGCGCGCGCGTCAGGGATACGTGGGTGTGGTGAACCGTGTCGCGACCAGCGCGGACGACCTGCGTCGCGCCCTCGCCTGGATCGCGACGAACGGACAGGGCCGCCTCAGCCTGTCGATGCTGCTCGACGGCGCGGGCGACCAGTTCGCGTCACAGGTGAAGGTCGCGCGCGAACTCGGCCTGAAGACCATCACCGACCACGGCGGCTTCATGGCGTTTCCCGACCTGATCGGCCCCGACTTCCTCTACACGCACGGCACGGCGCTGACAGCGGAGCAGGTCGCGCTGATCGCGCGGCGTGGCATCAAGGTCGGCTTGTGCCCGGGCACGGATCCGATGATCGGCGCCGGCCTGCCGCCAATCGATCGACTGATCACCGGCGGCGTGCCGCTCGCGAACATCAGCATGACGCTCGACGTGACGGCGCAGACACCGGCCGACCCGTTCGCCATGCTGCGGACGCTGGTGAACGCCGGACGCATTCAGCAGGCGGGGAGCGGCGACCTGCAGGGCATCGCGCGCGCGAACACCGCATGGCGCTTCACGTACGACGACGCGCTGCGCGTCGGCACGCTGAGCGGCGCGAACGTGCTCGGGCTCGCCGACCTGACCGGCTCGCTCACGCCCGGCAAGCGGGCCGACGTGATCATGGTCCGCACGAGTGACCCGAACATGCTGCCGCTCGGGCCGTCGGGGAATGCAGCCATGCAGCTGATTCAGCACGGACTGCCGTCGAACGTCGATACGGTGTTCGTCGACGGCGTGCTGCGCAAGCGCGCGGGGCGCCTCGTCGGGATCGATCAGGCGAAGCTGGCCGCCGATGCGGCGGCGGCCCAACTCGCCTTGCGGAGGCGGGCAGGGCTCGCATAGGGCGCGCCCCGCACCGCTGCGTCTTACCAGCTGATCGTCACGAGTCCGGTGCCGCCGTTCCCCCCGTTGCCTCCGGATCCGAGCAGCACGGTATCCGGGGAGGTGAACGACGTGCCCCCCTCGCCGCCGGTGGCGCCGACGGGGGAGC
>CANIAI010000135.1 GCA_947465275.1 Acidobacteriota bacterium
ACGAAGGTGATCTGCACCGCGAGCGTCGAGGACCGCGTCCCGCCGTTCCGCCGCAACAGCGGCAAGGGTTGGGTCACCGCCGAATACGGCATGCTGCCGCGCGCGACCACCACGCGCACGCAGCGCGAGGCGAGCGCCGGCAAGGTCGGGGGACGGACGCAGGAGATCCAGCGGCTGATCGGGCGTTCGCTGCGCGCAGTCACGAAGCTCGAGGAACTGGGTGAGCGGACGATCACGCTCGACTGCGACGTCATCCAGGCCGACGGCGGCACCCGCACCGCGTCGATCACCGGCGCGTTCGTGGCGCTCGTCCTCGCCGCGCAGAAGCTGCGTGAGCGAGAGGTGATCCGCACGATGCCGATCAGCGACTTCGTCGCGGCGACCAGCGTCGGCATCGTCGAAGGCATGCCGATGCTCGACCTCGAGTACATCGAAGACTCGCGCGCCGACGTCGACATGAACATCGTGAAGACCGGCAGCGGGCTCTACATCGAGCTGCAGGGCACCGCCGAGGCGCTGCCGTTCGGGCGCGAGGCGCTCAACCGGTTGCTCGACCTGGGCGACGGCGGCATCCGCCAGCTGATCGCGCTCCAGCGGCAGATCGTCGGCTCCCACCTCGGGAAGTGAGGCTGCTGCTCGCCACGACCAATCCCGACAAGGTGCGGGAGATCCGCGCGCTGCTCGACGGCGCCCCGGTCGTCCTCTGCTCGCTGGCCGACCTGCCCCCCGTGGCCGAGCCGGAGGAGACGGGCGGGACCTTCGCCGAGAACGCGCGCCTCAAGGCCGACGCCTACGACCGCCACGCCCGCGCCAGCGGCGTGATACCGGAGCCGTTCCTGACCGTGGCTGAAGACTCAGGGCTCGTGGTCGACGCGATGGACGGCGAGCCTGGGGTCTACTCGGCCCGGTTCGTCCGCTCCGATGCGTCGTATCCGGAGCGGTTCGCCGAGATTTACCGTCGGCTGGGCGAGCGTCCCGACGCCCCGCGGACGGCGCGGTTCGTCTGCGCGCTGGCTGTCGTTGATGGCGGTGGATCGGTGTTCGAGACGGAAGGGGTCGTGGAGGGCGAGATCGCGCCGGCACCGAGCGGCGCCGCCGGCTTCGGGTACGACCCGATCTTCCACTACCCGCCCTACGGACGCACACTGGCGGAGGTCACCCAGGCCGAGAAGCTCGCGGTGGCGCACCGTGGGCGCGCCTTCCGCGAGCTGCGTGACTGGATCGTGCGGGGCGGGCCGGCTCAGCTGCGGGCGACGCGGGTCTGATCCGAGCGCATGAAGGAGCCGTCGCGGGTGCGGAAGAGGAACTTCGCGTCGACCAGCGCCCCGAGCAGCGCGTCACACGCGGTCCGGTCCAACCCCCACAGTTTCTGAGCCTGGGCCGTCGTCAGCCGAAGTCCAGGCATCTCGCGATACTCGCCCTGAACGCGTTGAAGGACGTCGTCAAGCTTCTGTGGCTGTGGCATGGCGCACTCCTGATAGTCGTGTCGTCGTGGTCGTGAGAAGGATGTCGCCCGCGAGAGCAACGGGCGTGCCCGCCCGTCGAGCTGACCTCCGCTGAAGGATTCCCACGCCCACCCCCCGATTCACGCCTGATTTCCGGCCTGTCCGCTCCTCCCAATCTGCGCGTGTATGGCGCGCGCGCCACACACGCATACGGTCGTGTTCCCATCCGCCGCCAGAGGTGTATCGAAACCTTCCAACCCGGCGGCCACGGTCGAGCCCACCCAGCGGGGCATGTGCGTTGCACTTTCGCCCCCCGGAGATCACGGGCATGACGACCATGAACCTGGAACAGCATCGCAGCGATGAGAGCGTGTGGGATCGGAACACCCCGGCCGCGTGGGACGTCGAGCGGTCGGTGGTGCTCATCGGCGCCGCCGCCCTGCTCATCGAGGGCCTTCGACGCCGGAGCCTTGCCGGGCTGGCCATGACGGTCACCGGGGCCGGCCTCGCCTGGTGGGGCGCCGACGGCAGCGACGCCCGGCAGGTGCACCGGGCGCGCATGAGGGCCGTCCTGCCCTTCCGGCGCCACGCGAGCGATGACCTGGTGCAGACGGCGTCCGAGGAATCATTCCCCGCGAGCGACTCGCCGGCGTTCACGTCCAACACCGGAAACCACGGGCCTATCGGCGACCTGCGGCCCACAGCGGAACACGAGTAAGGATGGCTGTAATGCTGGCATTCCTGAAGGTGCCCCTCTCCTGGGGTGACATCCTCAAGCGCACCGCCTCGGAGGCGTTCCTGAAGGACAACTGCCTCGGGATGGCCGCCCAGCTGGCCTACTACTTCTTCTTCGCCCTCTTTCCGGCGCTGCTCTTCGGGATCGCGCTCGCCAGCTACTTCCCGGTGCACACGCTGGTCGACGACGTGATGCGCACGCTGGGGGGCTTCGTGCCGCCCGAGGGACTGACGATCATCACCGACCAGATCAAGAAGATCTCCGACGGTAACCAGGGCGGGCTGCTGACGCTCGGCGTGCTCACGGCGCTCTGGAGCAGCTCCTCGGCGATGACCGCCATCATCGACACCCTCAACAGCGCCTACGACATCGAGGAAGGACGCCCCTGGTGGAAGGTGCGCCTCACCGCCATCGGACTGACCATGGGGACGGCGGTGTTCATCCTCGTCTCGTTCGCCCTGCTGCTGGTCGGTCCCGGACTCGTGGAGCGGCTGCTGGGGCAGTCGCTCGGCGGCGCGTTCGAGTGGACCTGGAACATCGCGCGCTGGCCGGTGGTGTTCGTCTTCGTCGCCACCGCGGTGGCGCTCGTCTACTACTTCGCCCCGGACGCGGAGCAGGACTGGGTGTGGCTGACGCCCGGGTCGATCCTCGCGACGTTGCTCTGGCTGGTCGCCTCGATCGGCTTCAAGTACTACGTCACCAACATGGGTGACTACACCGCCACCTACGGAGCCATTGGCGGCGTCATGGTGCTGATGCTCTGGTTCTATATCTCCGGGGTCGTACTGCTGCTGGGGGCCGAGATGAACGCCGAGATCGAGCACGCGTCGCCATACGGGAAGGATCCGGGCGAGAAGGTCCCCGGCCAGAAGCGGAAGCTGGGCTCGGCGGCGATGCGCGCCTGGAACGAGCGGATGCGGCGACGGGGCGAGAAGCCGCCCAGCAGCAGCGACGTGAAGGCCGCGATGGACCCCGTCCAGCGGTCGAGCACGCCGATCCGTGACGCCCAGCTTGGCGTGACCGACTGGCTGATCGGCAGCACCCTCGTGGTCGCGCAGGTCTGGTACGCCGCCAAGTCGCTGGTGGCGGGCCGTCGGCACGCCTGAGCTGAGCTGGGCCGTTCGGCAGCCGCACGCCGCGACGCGAAAGGTCGTACGTCCCGCACCCTCACCGGGTTAAGCTGTGCAGGCTTGAAATCCGCCAGTTTCGCGGCCGTCCGGCCGCTTCTTGCACTCGGGGAGAGAAAAGGTATGCGACAGGTAACTGCCATGGTGATGGCGGGCCTCCTGGCGTCGGTGGTCACGGCATCCGCGCAGCAGGGCGGGGCCCTGCAGACTGCCGCCACGACGCTCGGAACCGCCACCATCAAGACGCTCCAGATCACGGGCTCGGGCAAGAACTTCTCGCTCGGGCAGAACTTCACGCCGACGGAAGCCTGGCCGCCCGTCACGGTCAAGAGCTACACGGCGGCCATCAACTACGACACCGCCGCGATGCGGCAGGAGCTCGTGCGCGAGATGGGTGCGACGATGCCGCGCGGCGGCGGCGCCCCGTTCTTCGGCGAGCAGCGTCAGATTCAGGTCGTGAGCGGCAATTTCGCGTGGAACCTCGTTCCGCCGCCGCCGGCCCCCGCCAACGAGCGGGCGCCCGCCGGGCGCGTGACGCTGGGTGAGGCACTGCAGGTCACCGGTCTGCGGGCGCTCCCGCCGCAGCCGCAGGCGCAGCCCGCGGCCGGCAACCAGGCCGAGCGCATGGTCTTCCTCTGGTCGACGCCGCAGGGTTTCGTGAAGGCCGCGCAGGCGAACAACGCGACCACGAAGAAGGGGAAGAACAACACCACCGAGGTGTCGTTCACGCTCCCGAGCAAGCACAAGCTGGTCGGCACGATCAACGCCCAGGGTCAGGTCGAGAAGGTGCAGACCTGGGTCGATCAGTCGATCGTCGGCGACATGCTCGTCGAGACGAGCTTCAGCGACTACAAGGACTTCGGTGGCGTGACCTTCCCGGCGCACATCGTCCAGACGCAGGACGGCTTCACCGCCCTCGACCTGACGATCACCGCGGTGACGGCCGGCGCGGCCGTCGACCTGCCGGTGCCCGCCAACGTCCAGAACGCCCCGCCGCCCGCGGCGCCGGTGGTGATGTCGGAGAAGCTCGGTGACGGCGCCTACTACCTCACCGGCGGCACGCACCACAGCCTCGCCGTCGAGATGAAGGACCACATCGTCGTCGTCGACCTGCCGAACAATCAGGCCCGTGCGCAGGCGGTGCTCGCGAAGGCGAAGGAACTCATCCCGAACAAGCCGGTCAAGTTCGTCGTCACCTCGCACCACCACTGGGATCACCTCGGCGGCATCCGCGAGGCGTTCGCCGAGGGGGCCACGATCGTGACCCACGAGTCGAACAAGAAGTTCCTCGAGCGCGTGGCCAAGACGCCGCACACGCTGGCGCCCGATCGCCAGTCGACGGCCAAGGGCAAGGCGAAGATCCAGACGGTGGCCGACAAGGGTGTCCTCACCGACGGCTCGCGCACCATCGAACTGCACCTCCTGAAGGGGTACGAGCACACGGGCGACATGCTGGTCGTCTACCTCCCGAAGGAGAAGGTGCTGGCCGAGCCCGACGCGTTCACGCCGCCCCCGCAGGCCGGCACCCCGCTGGCTCCGACGGCGGTGCCCTACGCGAAGGCGCTCTACGACAACATCAAGCGGCTGAACCTCGACGTCGCGGTCATCGCCCCGTTCCACGGGAACCGCAAGACCGACGTCGCCGAAGTGGGCCGCGCGGCAGGGGTCACCTCGACCAACTGATCGCCGGAGCTCCGGACGTCACGACGCCCCGGTCCGCCACAGGCGGGTCGGGGCGTTCGTGTGTACCGGGGTAAATAGGGCGCGCGGGCCGGCCGGTCAGATCTTGCGAAGGCTGACGCGGCGCACGGCGTGGTCCCGGCCCTTTTCGAGGATCAGGTGCGCGCGCTCGCGGGTGGGCAGGATGTTCTGCCTGAGGTTCACCAGGTTGATCGTGTTCCACACCCGGCGGGCGGTGACCTGCGCCTCGTCTTCGGCCAGGCTGGCGTACCGGTGGAAGTACGACGAGGGATTCCGGAACACCGTCTCGCGCAGCCGCATGAACCGCTCGACGTACCAGGCCTCGATGTCGGCCTCGGCGGCATCGACGTAGATCGAGAAGTCGAAGAAGTCAGAGACGAACAGCGGCTGCGGTCGCCCGCTGACCGGTCCCCCGCCCTGCAGCACGTTCAGCCCCTCGACGATGACGATGTCGGGCTGGGTGACCGTCTGCACCTGGCCCTGGACGATGTCGTAGGCGAGGTGCGAATAGACGGGCGCCTCGACCCGGGCTACGCCCGACTTCACGTCGGCCATGAAGCGCACGAGGGTGCGCACGTCGTAGCTCTCGGGGAAGCCCTTGCGCTGTGCGAGCCCGCGCGCCTCGAGCTCGCGCTGCGGCAGCAGGAACCCGTCGGTATGCACGAGGTCGACGCGCGGGTGGTTGGGCCAGTGCGAGAGCAGTGTCTGCAGCAGCCGCGAGGTGGTGCTCTTCCCCACCGCGACGCTGCCGGCGACGCCGATGACGAAGGGGACGCGCCGCTCCTGTGAGCCGAGAAAGGCGGTCGTCGCCTGGTGCAGCTGCTGGGTGGCGGCGACGTACAGGTTCAGCAGGCGTGAGAGCGGCAGGTAGACGTCCTGCACCTCGTCGATGGACACCGATTCGGTGAGGCCGCCGAGAGGCCGGAGCTGCGCTTCCGACAGCGGCAGCGGCGTGGCGTCGCGGAGCCGTGCCCACTCGGAGCGGGTGAACTCGACGAACCGTGAGACCTGGACCTGCTGCCCGGGGGGCGCTGCCACGGTCCGATTGTATGTCACGGGGACGGCGCCTACAGGCGGATGAGCATCGCCAGCGCCATCCCGAACCCGATGACAATGACCGTGCGCCGCACGGCGGGACGGCCGATGCGGCGTGCGAAGCCGGCGCCGCCGATACCACCCAGAATCGACGCGACCGCCATCAGCGAGGCGTCCTGCCACGAGACCATCTGCATCCAGATGAAGTAGACCGCCGCGATGCCGTTGACGAACAGCGCCAGCAGGCTCTTGAGCCCGTTCATCTGGTGGATGTCGTCGTGGCCCATGATGCTGAGCGCCGCGAGCATCAGGATGCCGATGCCGGCGCCGAAGTAGCCGCCATACACGCCCACCAGCAGTTGGAACAGCATCGCTCCCGCGAGACCCGCCCGTCCATCCACGCCGGTGGCCGCCGCGAAACGCCGCTGGATCGGCTCCTGCGCCATGAACAGGCAGGTCGCGAACAGGATGAGCACCGGCACGATGCGATCGAAGGCGGCGGCTGGGGTCAGCCGCAGCAGCAGCGCCCCGGTGATGCCGCCGACCAGGCTCGGCGCAATGAGCGCGTACATCCGCGACTCCGTCTCACGGAGTTCAC
>CANIAI010000136.1 GCA_947465275.1 Acidobacteriota bacterium
CGCCGGGTGTCGTGACGTTGTCCGCCGACGCCCTCGCCCGCGCCGGCCTGGCCATCGAGACGGTTGCCGAGCGGGCCCACGGCGAGCGCGTCACCGTCCCCGGCATGATCGCGCTCGACGAGACGCGGACGGCGCACATCGGGTCGCTCCAGGAGGGCCTGCTCCTCGAGACGCGGGCGCAGGTCGGTGATCGGGTGCGCCGCAACCAGGTGCTGGCCACGATGCACGGGCACGCGGTGCACGACGCCTGGGCCGGCTACCGCAAGGCACTGGCGGAGCGGCGGCGGGCCCGCAAGGCGGCCACGTACGCCAGCGACCAGCTCGCGCGCGCGCAGCGGCTGTACGACGCCCGGGCGGTCTCGCTGCAGGAGCGGCAGCGCGCCGAGCTCGACCAGGTGTCGGCGAAGGAGCAGGTCGACATGGCGCAGGCCGAGGTGTTCCGGTCGATCGAGGAACTCGAGCACATCGGCATCCGCGTGCCCGATCCGGACGGCGACGAAGCGCCGGCCGAGATCACCGAGTCGATTCCCGTGTCCACCCCGATGGCCGGGGTCGTGCTCGAGCGTCTCGTGACGCCCGGCACGACGGTCACGCCCGGGTCTCCGCTCTATGTCGTCTCCGACCTCTCGAGCTTGTGGGCGGTGGCGGAACTCGACGAGTCACATCTCTCGCGCGTGAAGGTCGGACAGTCGGTCGAGGTGCGGGTGAACGCCTGGCCCACCGAGATGTTCCCCGGCACCATCACCTTCATCGGCGACACGGTGAACCCGAAAACGCGGCGCATCACCGTGCGGGCCCGTGTCGACAATCCGCAGGGGCGGCTCAAGCCCGAGATGTACGCCTCGTTCGTGCTCGGGGAAGGCACGGTGCGCCAGACGCTCGCCGTGCCGTCAGAGGCGGTGCAGACCGTGGACGGCCGTCCCGTGGTGTTCGTCGGGCGCGCGGCGCAGGGCTTCCGCGCACAGCCGGTGACACTCGGCGCCGACTTCGGCGGCGAGGTCGAGGTGACCGCCGGGCTGCGGGCAGGAGACCCGGTCGTCACGCGGGGCGCGTTCATCCTGAAGTCGGAACTGCTCAAGGACACCCAGGGTGACTGACATGGGGCTGGTCGAACGCTTCGTCGCCGCGAGCCTCCGGCAGCGGCTCTTCGTCCTCATCTGCCTGGCGGCGCTGATCCTCACGGGATCGCTTGCCTTCCGCGATCTGCCCGTCGAGGCCTTCCCCGACCTGACGAACAACCAGGTGGTGGTCGTCACCGAGGCGCCGGGGCTGGCGCCCACCGAGGTGGAGCAGCGCGTCACCTTCCCGGTCGAGGCCGCGCTGATGGGCGTGCCCGGGGCGCAGGAGGTGCGCTCGATCTCGAAGGCGGGCCTCTCGCTCGTGACGGTGGTGTTCGACGACGGCGTCGCCACCTACTTCGCGCGGCAACTCGTGAACGAGCGGATGGCCGACGTCCGCTCGCGCCTGCCCGAGGGACTCACCCCGACGCTGGGACCGGTCGCCACGGCGTTCGGGGAGATCTACCAGTACCTGGTCGAAGGATCGGCCGACCTGATGGACCGCAAGACGGTCCACGACTGGGACGTGCGGACACAGCTGCGCTCGGTGCGGGGCGTGAGCGAGATCAATTCCTGGGGCGGCCTGACACGGCAGTTCCATGTCGTGGTCGACCCCGCGCGCCTGGAGCGACACGGGCTCACGCTGCGGCAGGTGCTCACCGCCGTCGCCGAGAACAACGCCAGCTTCAGCGGCGGCTTCATCGAGCACCGGTCCGAGCGCTACACGGTGCGCGGCACCGGCCTGGTCGGCGACACCGCGGACATCGGCCGGGTCGTGATCGACGAGGTCGACGGCGTCCCGGTGCTCGTGTCGGATGTCGCCGATGTCGAGATCGCGCCGATGCCGCGGCAGGGGGCCGTGACGCATGACGGGCTCGGCGAGTCGGTGGCCGGCATGGTGATCATGCTGAAGGGCGAGAACGGCAAGGCGGTGGCCGAGCGGGCGAAGGCGCGGATCGCCGAGATGGCGGCCACGCTGCCCACCGGCGTGACGATCACCCCGTTCTACGACCAGACCGAAGTGATCGACCGGACGTCCGCCACCGTGCGGCGCAACCTGATCGAGGGCTCGCTGCTCGTGGTCGCCGTCCTCTTCTTCTTCCTGCGGGACGTGCGCGCGGCGCTCATCACCGCGGCCGTCATCCCGCTCTCGATGCTCGCCGGGTTCATCGGCATGCGCCTGTTCGGTGTTTCGGCGAACCTGATGTCGCTGGGCGCCATCGACTTCGGCCTGATGGTCGACGGCGCCGTGGTGATGATGGAGAGCTTCATCCGGAAGCGGGCCGAGGCCGGGCACACCACCGAGCACCACGACCCGCACGGCACGCGGCTCAGGCTGTTCACCGACGCAGCGGTCGAGGTCGCACGGCCGATCCTCTTCGGCGTGCTCATCATCATCGCGGTCTACCTGCCGATCTTCACGCTCGAGGGGCTCGAGGGGAAGATGTTCCGCCCGATGGCGATCACGGTCTGTTCCGCCATCTTCGGGTCGCTCCTGCTGTCGCTGACCGTGGTGCCGGTCGCCTCGTCGTGGCTGCTGAAGGTCGCCGGCGCGCATCACGAGGAACCGTGGTTCCTCCGCCTGCGCGACCGGTACGTCCGCGAGCTCCGGTCGGCGATGGATCACCGCCTCCGGACGATGGCGATTGCCCTCACCGCGGTGGCCGTCGCGCTCGGGTCGGTGCCGTTCCTCGGCACCGAGTTCATGCCGAAGCTCGATGAAGGGTCGATCCTGATCGAGAGCCGCAAGCTGCCGTCGATCTCGCTCGACCAGTCGGTCGCGATGTCAACCCGGGTCGAGCAGATCGTCCGGCAGTTCCCCGAGGTCGAGCGGGTGGTGACGAAGATCGGGCGCCCCGACCTCGCGACCGAGGCGATGGGCATCTACCAGGGCGACGTCTACGTCATCCTGAAGCCGGCCGACACGTGGACCACCGGGCGCGACAAGGCGCAGCTGATCGAGGCGATGGCGAGCGCGCTCGAGCAGATGCCCGGCATGACCTTCAACTTCACCCAGCCGATGGCCATGCGCCTCGACGAGGTCGTGTCGGGAGTGAAGGCCGACGTGGCCGTGAAGCTCTTCGGGCCCGATCCGGCCGTGCTCGAGCGGCTCGGGGGGCAGGTCGAGCGGGTGCTCGCGGACGTGCGCGGTGCGAGCGACCTGCAGGCTGACATCGTATCGGGGGCGGCGCAGGTACAGGTCGATGTCGACCGCGGGCAGCTCGCGCGGTACGGGCTCACCGTCACCGACGTCCGGCAGGCGGTCGAAGCGGTGGTCGGGGGCACCCAGGCCACGGAGCTGCTCGACGGGCCGCGGCGCTTCCCTGTGCTGGTCCGCTTCCCCGAGACGATGCGCACGAGCCCCGAAGCGCTCGGCGCGGTGCTGCTGACCGGGCTGCGCGGCGAGCGGGTGCCGCTCGAGCGGGTCGCCCGCATCGAGGCCTCGAGCGGACCCGAGACCATCAACCATGAGAACGCGGAACGCCGGCTGGTCGTGCAGACCAACGTGCGCGGGCGCGACGTCGGCAGCTTCGTCGGCGAGGCGCAGGAGAAGATCGCCGCGGCGGTGCCGCTGCCCGACGGCTACCACATGGCCTGGGGCGGGCAGTTCGAGAACCAGGCGCGCGCCACGCAGCGGCTGATGGTGGTGGTGCCGCTCTCGATTGCCATCATCTTCCTGCTGCTGTTCATCACCTTCAGGAAGGTGCGGCAGGCGGCGCTCGTGATCCTGAACGTGCCGTTCGCGCTGATCGGCGGCATCGCGGCGCTCTGGATCCGGGGGCTGACCCTGAATCTCTCGGCGTCGGTCGGCTTCATCGCGCTCTTCGGCGTGGCGGTGCTGAACGGCGTCGTGCTGATCGCGGCGGTGAACCGGCTGCGCGAGGAGGGCTCGCCGCTGCGCGACGCCATCCTCTCGGGCTCGGCCACCCGGCTGAAGCCGGTGCTGATGACGGCGATGGTCGCCGCGATCGGCTTCGTCCCGATGGCGCTGTCGCACGGCGCGGGCGCCGAGGTGCAGCGTCCGCTCGCGAGCGTCGTCATCGGCGGTATCGCCACCTCGACGATGCTGACGCTGATGGTGCTGCCGACGCTCTACGAGCTGATCGAGCGGCGGGCGATGCGATCCGACGACGACTAGACAGGCCGGTGCCTCCCGGGGGGACTCGCCTTTACAATGGGCGCCGTGCGTCTGCTCGTCGTCGAGGACGACCCCTCCATCAGCGGATTCGTGGTACGCGGCCTGCGTGAGGAGCTGTACGTGGTCGACCTGGCCGAAGACGGCCTGGCGGGCGAGCAACTGGCGGGCGACGGCCAGTACGACGCCATCGTGCTCGACATCATGCTGCCGAAGCTCGATGGCATCGAGCTGTGTCGCCGGTTGCGGCAGGACGGCGTCGATACGCCGGTGCTCATGCTGACGGCACGCGACGCGGTGACCGACCGCATCCGCGGTCTCGACGCCGGCGCTGACGACTATCTCGTCAAGCCGTTCGCCTTCGACGAGCTGCTGGCGAGACTACGTGCCCTCACCCGCCGCGGACGATCGCGCCAGCTCGACACGCGGCTGTCGTACGGGCCGCTCGTGCTCGACACCGAGTCGCATCGCGTCGCCGCGGCCGGACGCGAGCTCGACCTGAGCGCCACCGAGTACCGCCTGCTCGAACACCTGTTACGCCACGCGGGCGCGATCGTCTCGCGCGACCAGCTCGCCGAGCACGTGTGGGGCGGTGACTACGACCCGTTCTCGAACCTGGCCGACGTCTACATCGGCTACCTGCGGAAGAAGCTGCGGGCGGCCGGCATCGAGCTGCCGCTGATTCACACGATCCGCGGCATGGGCTACATGCTGAAGGACGGCGCATGACCCTCTCGTTCCGTACCCGGCTCGCGTTCCGGTGGATGCTCGCGTTCGGGCTGCTGCTGGCAGGCGCCGACGCGGCCATCTACGCGGGGATCCGGGTGTTCCTCTATACGGACCTGGATGGCGACCTGCGCACGGTGGCGGCGACCGAACTGGCGTCGGCGTCCGACGAGCCCGGCGGCGCGCACCTGCACGAGTTCAGCCCTGACCCGTCCAACCCGGCGTACGACCAGAAGTTCGTGCAGCTCCTCGACCGCAACGGGCACCTGCTGATGCAGTCGCCGGGACTCCGCGCGGCACGGCCCGTGGTCGACAGTGCCACCATCGTCGATGGGCTCGCCGGCCGGATGCCGCTGCGCTTCGTCTCGGTGGACGGTCGCAGCGGGCGCGTGCTCGCGCTGCGGACCGCCGGTCCTGACCGCTACCTCGTCGTCGTCGGTCTGTTCACCGAGCAGCTCGAGACCACGCTGCGGCGGCTGCGGCAGCTGCTCGGGGCCGTGTGGGTGGGCGCCATGCTGGTGACCGGTGTCATCGGGTTCGCGCTCGCCTCGAGCGCGCTGGCGCCGGTGCGCCGCATCACGGCGCGGGCCGAGACCATCGCCCGCGGCGACTTCACCGCCCGTCTCGATCCGCCGACGGTGGACGACGAGATCGGGCGGATGACGCGGCTGCTGAACCAGATGATCGAACGGCTGTTCCAGGCGCTCGACGCCAACCGCCGGTTCGCGGCGCACGCCTCGCACGAGCTCAGGAGCCCGCTCGCGGCCGTGCTCGGCGAGGTGGAGGTGGTGCTGAAGCGACCGCGCACCGTCGAGGAGTACCGCCAGTCGCTCGGACGGGTGCACGAACGGCTGCAGCAGCTGGCCGGACTCACGGAAGACCTGATGCTGCTGGTGCGCGCGCAGGAGCGCAAGGCGGGGGTCGTCAGCGAGGTGCCGGTGCGCGCGGCGGTCGACCGCGTGGTGTCGGGGCTCGTCTCGCTCGCCTCCGAGCAGCAGGTGCGCATCGACGTGTCGGTACCGGCCGACCTGGTGGCGTACGGAGACCCGCGGCTGCTCGAGCGGGTGTTCGACAACCTCGTGCGGAACGCGGTGCAGTACACCGGGGAGCGGGGGGAGGTCACCGTCGGCGCGGCGCTCGTGGGGCGCAGCGGCGGCTGGACGACCGACGAGCTGGTGGTGACGGTACGCGACACCGGTCCCGGCATCCCGGCCGAGGAACGGGAACGGGTGTTCGAGCGCTTCCACCGGCTCGACGCGTCGCGTTCACGACGCACCGGCGGCACCGGGCTCGGCCTCTCGATCGCGCGTGAGATCGTGCGGCTGTTCGATGGCTCGATTCAGGTGATCGACACGGCCGGCCCCGGCGCGACCTTCGAGGTGCGGCTGCCGGGCGGGCACGCGACGGGGGCGACCCAGCAGGCGACCGCCTGACCGTCAGGCCTGCGTCGAGAAGCTGGCGCCCGACGCCGCCGCGCGGGTGGTCCCTTCGCGGTCGTACCCCAGCGGGGGCGGCAGCTGCGCGGCCATCCACGACTGCAGCTCCGACTGGCTGATCGCTCCGTCGCCGTCGTGGTCGGCCGCGGTGAACAGCTGATCGACCAGCTCCGACCCGTGTCCGTGCAGCAGCGACTGCAGGTCGGTCTTCTGCAGCAACCCGTCGCGGTCGCC
>CANIAI010000137.1 GCA_947465275.1 Acidobacteriota bacterium
CCACCATCCGGTTGACGGCGTTGCTGCCGCCCCCGCCCACGCCGACCACCTTGATTCTGGCGCCCCGGCGCGCCGCCGGGTCGATTGTCAGGCGCAGGTCCTCTGCTCCGCTCATCAGTGCCTCCTTGTCCCCACTCGAATCCGTTCGCACGTTCAGATACCCAGGAAATCCTTGAAGAGGGCGGGCAGCTTCAGCCACTGCCAGGCGCCGCCCTTCTGCTCGGCCGGCGGCCGGTTGCGGTGCGCGTAGAGCACCACGCCGACAGCGGTCGCGAAGGTCGGCGTGCCGACGTGATCGGCCAGCCCCCCCACCCCGATCGGCGAGCCGCGCCGGATCGGCAGGTCGAAAATCTGTTCCGCGATCTCGGGCATGCCTTCCAGGATGGCGCCGCCACCGGTGAGGACGATGCCCGAGTTCAGCGCCTTCTCGTAGCCCGCGCGCGTGATCTCATCCCACACCATGTGGAAGATCTCTTCCGCCCGCGGCTGCAGGATCTCGGAGACGATGCGCCGCGCCATCAGCCGCGGCCGGCGGCCGCCGACGCTGGCGACCTCAATCGTCTCATCCTCGCCCACCATCGACGAGAGCGCGCAGCCGTGCTTGCGCTTCAGCTTTTCCGCGTCCGGGATCGGCGTCCGCAGCCCGACCGCGATGTCGTTGGTGAAGTGGTCGCCGCCGAGCGCCACCACGCCGGTGTGCCAGAGGCTGCCGCGCTCGAAGATCGCGATGTCGACCGTGCCGCCGCCGATGTCGACCAGGGCCACGCCGAGGTCCTTCTCGTCGCCCGTCAGCACCGCCTCGGCCGCCGCGAGCTGTTCGATCACGGTGCCGACCACGTTCACGCCCGCGCGGTTCACGCACGCGATGATGTTCTGCGTCGCCGACGCCGACCCGGTGACGACGTGCACGTTCACCTCGAGCCGCGCCCCGGTCATCCCCACCGGATCACCGATGCCGTCCTGCTCGTCGATGACGAACTCCTGCGGCAGGGCGTGCAGCGTCTCGCGTCCGGTCGGCAGTGCCACCGAGCCGGCCGCCTCGATGGCGCGCTTGACGTCGTCGCGCGTGATCTCCCGGTTCTTGCCCGCGACCGCGACCACGCCCCGGCTGTTGAACCCCTTGATGTGCGGACCCGACAGCCCGAGGTGCACCGTGTCGATCTCGATGCCGGCCATCAGCTCGGCTTCCTCGACGGCCTTCTTGATCGACTCGACCGCGGCCTCGAGGTTGACGACGACTCCACGCTTGATGCCGCGCGACTCGGCGACGCCGATGCCGACGATGTCGAGCGAGCCGTCGTCCATTCCCTCGCCGACGACCACGCAGACGTTCGACGTGCCGACGTCGAGCCCGACGATGTACCGTTCCCTGCGCGCCACTACTCGCCCTTCCCTTTCACCCGTCTCGCCGCGTGGCCAGCCTGGCCGCTCGCGAAGATCCGGTCGTCGAACCGCAGGTCAACCACGTCGAGGCCGGGCACCCGCTCCGCCAGCGTGCCGGACAGTTCGAGATACGACTGCAGCCGCTCGGCGAACCGCTCGTTGCCGAGCCGCACCCGCGACGTGTCCTTCTTCAGGATGACCACCACGTCCTCCGGATCGGAGACGTCGACCTGTGACACCCGGCGCGCCAGCTCGGGCTTGTCCTGCAGCGCCGTCATGAGCCGGATCGCCAGCGCCGCCCGCGTCTCGCTGACCGAGAACGTGTCGGGCCCCTGCGCCGGCCCGCTCGACAGCCCGTCGACGATCGGCAGGTCGAGGTCGGCATACGTCGGACCGAACTCGTCGATCACGCCGCGCCCGTCGACCAGGTAGAGCTCGTCGCCGATGCGCCCGATGGCGAGCGGCTGCCGCTCACGGATGGCCACCACCACGGTGCCCGGCAGCTCACGCCGCAGTGCCGCGTCGGCCACCCAGACCGCGCGCAGCAGCTCGGCGCGCCACTGGTCCAGGTCGACGGCCAGCATGCTCTGGCCGCGCATGCCGTCGACGGCGGTCAGCACGCTGCCGTGCGACATGCGGCTCGTCCCCTCGACGCGCACCTGCGTGACCCGCAGCGCATCACTCGCGAGCGCATAGGTGGCGGCCTGCCAGGCGCCGACGACGATCAGCGCGACCGTCGCGACCAGGACCCCCGCGCGCACCCATCCGACGCGCTGCAGCAGACCCTTGCGCTTCGGGGTGACGTGCGCGCGGCGAAAGCGCTTGTCCGCTGGTGCGGAAACCGGCATCAGTGCACCTGTCCTTTGAGCGCCTGTGCGCCCCCGCCCGGGTGCGCCTGCCCCAGCGCCTCGATGAGGCGGGCCGGCACCGTGCCGATCGAGCCCGCGCCCAGCGTGATCACCGCGTCGCCCGGCCGCACCGCGCCGAGCAGCGCCGGTACGACCCGGTCGATCCCGCCGATGACGTGTACCGGTCGGCCCGAGCCCTGGCGAATCGAGGCGGCGAGCGCCTCGGTGGTGATGCCCGGGATCGGGTCCTCGCTGGCGGCGTAGATGTCGGTCAGGAGCACCTCGTCGGCGTCGCGGAACGCCGGGCCGAATTCGGTCATGAGCTGGCGCGTGCGCGAGTAGCGATGCGGCTGGAACGCGACCACGAGCCGGCGTCCGAGCGTCGCCCGCGCGGCCGCGAGCACCGCGGCGATCTCGGTCGGGTGGTGTCCGTAGTCGTCGACCACGAGCACGCCGCCCGCCTCGCCATAGTGCTGGAAGCGCCGCTCGGCCCCGTGGAACGCCTGCAGCGCCGCCGCGATGGCCGCGAAGTCGACGCCGAGCTCGTCGGCGACGGCCACGGCCGCCAGGGCGTTCTGCAGGTTGTGACGACCGGGGACACGCAGCTCGATCGTGCCGAGCGCCTCGAGCCGGCCATGCACCCGGCGGTGGACGCGACACCGGGCGCCGAAGGAGCCGAGTTCGACATCGGACCCGTGGAACATCGACTCGGGGTGCTCCAGCCCGTAGGTCACGACCCGCCGCTTCAGCGACGGGAGCACCTCGCCCAGGTGCGGGTCGTCCGCGCAGGCGATGACGGCGCCGTAGAACGGGACATGGTTCGCGAAGGTCCCGAACGCCTGCTGCAGCTCGGCGAAGTCGCGGTAGTTCTCCATGTGTTCATGGTCGAGATTGGTGATGACCGCGATCGACGGCCAGAGCATCAGGAACGAACGGTCGCTCTCGTCCGCCTCGGCCACCATGTACTTGCCGCGACCCAGCCGCGCGTTGCTGCCGAACGCGCTCAGGCGGCCCCCGATGACCGCCGTCGGGTCGAGCCCGGCCTGTTCGAGGACGAAGGCAATCATCGACGTGGTGGTCGTCTTGCCGTGCGCGCCGGCGACCGCGATCGAGAAGCGCAGCCGCATCAGCTCCGCGAGCATCTCGGCGCGCGGGATGACCGGGATGCCGCGCCGGGTCGCCTCGACCACTTCCGGGTTCGTCGGGCGGACCGCCGACGACACCACCACCACGTCGGCGTCGCCGATGTGCGCGGCGGCGTGTCCCTCGTGCACCGTCACCCCGAACGCCGACGCGAGGCGCGCCGTCACGTCGGACCGTCGCGCGTCCGACCCGGACACGCTGTACCCGAGGTTCGCCAGCAGTTCGGCGATCCCGCTCATGCCGATGCCGCCAATCCCCACGAAGTGGATGCCACGGGTCCTACCCAGCAAGCGCCAGCACCCTGTCCACGATGGCCCGCGCGGCATCCGGCCGTGCGAGCGTGCGCGCGGCCGCCCCGATGCGACCCCGCCGTTCTCCGTCCCGGGCGAGCGCGATCACCTCAGCCGCCAGACGGTCACCGGTCAGCTCGCGCTGCGGAATCATCACCGCCGCGCCCCGCGCCACCATCGCCTCGGCGTTCTTGCGCTGGTGGTCGTCGGTCGCGGTCGGCAGCGGCACGAGCACCGCCGCGCGCCCTGACGCGCTCAGCTCCGCGAGCGTCGTCGCGCCGGCGCGGCAGACGACCACGTCGGCGTGGCGCATCTCGTGATGCATCTCGTAGAGGAACGGCTCGACCCTCGCCTGCAGCCCCGCGCGGGCGTAGCCGTCACGCACGAGCGCCAGGTCGCGCTCGCCGGTCTGATGCGTCAGCGCAATCGGCGGCTGAGCGGCCGACAACACCGGGGCGGCGTCGACCATCGCCTGGTTGATCGCGTGCGCGCCCTGGGATCCGCCGAACACCAGCACGCGCGCCCGGCGCGCACCAGCGGCAGCGGAGGTCGCGCCGGCGTCTTCCGCCTCGGCCGCGAGGAACTCAGGCCGCACCGGGTTCCCCGCGAGGAACGCCCGGCCGCCGAAGAGCGCCGCGCTCTCCTCGTAGGTGATCGCCGCCTCGCTCACGACGCGCGCCAGCAGCCGATTGGTCAGCCCCGGCGATGCGTTCTGTTCCATCAGCAGCGTCGGGATGCCGCGCAGCGCGGCGAGCAGCACCACCGGTCCCGAGCTGTATCCGCCCACGCCGATCACCACCGACGGGTGCAGCGTCACGATCGCGCGCCACGCGTCCCAGGCGCTCAGCGGCAGCAGCCCGATGCCGCGCGCGAGCGCCGAGACCGACTTGCCCTTGAGACCGGCGCTCCGGATCACGCGCAACGCGAGCCGCTCGCGCGGAATCACCCGCGCCTCGATCCCGGCGGCGGTGCCCACGAAGGTCACCCGCGCGTCGGGACGACGGGCGAGCAGCTCCCTGGCGACGGCAATCCCCGGATAGAGATGCCCGCCCGTGCCGCCGCCTGCGATGATCACCGAGAGCGCCACTCAGGACATCCCCGGGGCCTCGTGCTGCGAGACGTTCAGCAGCACGCCCATGCCGAGCAGGTTGATGAGCAGGGACGATCCGCCGGCGCTCACGAGCGGCAGCGGAATCCCCTTGGTGGGCACGAGGCCGAGCACGACGCTCATGTTGATGAGTGCCTGCACGCCGATCATCGCGGTGATGCCGAGTGCGAGGAAGCTGCCGAACTGGTCCTCGGCGCGGAGGGCGACCCGGAGCCCGCGCCACGCGATCACCGCGAAGCAGAGGAGCACCCCGGTCGCCCCGATCAGGCCGAGTTCCTCACCGATGACCGCGAAGATGAAGTCGGTGTGCGGCTCGGGCAGGTAGAACAGCTTCTGCACGCCGGCCATCAGCCCACGACCGAACTCCCCGCCCGCGCCGACGGCGATCAGCGACTGGTTGAGCTGGAAGCCTGTTCCCTGCGGGTCGAGCTCCGGATAGAGGAAGGCAATGATGCGCGCCCAGCGGTAGGGAGCCATCCAGACGAGCGCGCCAATGGCCGGCAGCAGAACCGCCACGCCAGCCACGAGCAGCCGATACGGAAGCCCCGCGGCGAAGAGCATGATGCCCACGATCGCGAGGATCGCCATCGAGGTGCCGAAGTCGGGCTGCAGCATGATGAGCCCGATCAGCGCCGATGCAACCACGGTCACCGGCAGCACGGCGTAGGTGAACTCGTTGATCCGGTGCATGCGCCGCTCGAGCATCAGCGCGCTGAACAGGATGCAGGCGAGCTTGGCCAGCTCGGACGGCTGGATCCCGAGGCCACCGATGCCGAACCAGCGCCGCGTGCCGTTGATGGGCGACGCGAACAGCACGGCCAGCAGCATCACGGCCACCAGGCCGAGCAGGCCCCAGATGACCATCTCGTTGCGGTAGCTCCGGTAGTCGACCTTCATCGCGCCCCAGAGCACGATGCAGCCGATGACCGTCCACATCGCCTGCTTCGTCAGGAACAGGTACGGCTGGTTGTAGCGCTGGAACGCCACGACGGCCGAGGCGCTGTACACCATCACGAGGCTGATGCAGAGCAGCAGCACCGTCGCCGAGAAGAGCACGCGATCGGACTTGAGCTTACGCGCCATGGAAGTTCTCCGCGGACATGCGTTCCCGTTCTGCCGGCGGACGCGCGGACACGCGCGAACGGTCAGCCGTCGTCAGCCGCCCCGTGGAATGGGACACCCACCTCGCAGGCCGGGGTAGCCCGCGTTCCCAGCGGAAGGCCCCCACTCGCGCCAGGGCGGCTGACAACAGCTCACCGTTCACGTACGTTCCCGTCACGACGCCCTCGCCAGGCGCCCGACCGCGTCCTTGAAGGCGCGGCCGCGCGCGGCGTAGTCACTGAACCAGTCGAAGCTCGCGCACGCCGGCGCGAGCAGGACGACACCCGACCCGCCGGCGGCGGCAAAGCCAAGCTCGACCGCCTCACGCATGGATGCGGCGCGCAGCACCGGCACCGTTCCGCCGAGCGCCTCGGCGACCAGGTCTGCCGACTCGCCGATCGCGACGACCGCGCGTCCACGCGTGCGCAGCGGTTCGCGGAGCAGCCCGAGGTCCCCACCTTTGTACTTGCCGCCGATGATGGCGACCACGCCGCCGTCGAAGCTCTCGATCGAGCGGAGCGCCGCGTCGACATTGGTCGCCTTCGAGTCGTTGACGAAGCGGACGCCCTCGAACTCGGCGACCGGCTCCATCACATGCTCGAGGCCGCGGAAGCCGGCCAGCGCGGCCACCATCTGCTCCGGCGTGACGCCGGCGAGCAGCGCCGTCGCCGCCGCGGCGAGCACGTTGTGCAGCATGTGGCGGCCGGTCAGCTC
>CANIAI010000138.1 GCA_947465275.1 Acidobacteriota bacterium
AAGGTCGGCATCCAGGTCAACGTGCACGCCGTGAGCAGCCCGGCGATGACGGCGGCAATCGATGCCGGTGTCACCCGCCTGGTGCACCTCCCGAACAAGGACTGGACGAGCTACGACCAGGCGGAGCAGGTCGCGAAGTCGGGTTCGATCGTGGCCGGCCTGATCGCGTTCGGGGCGCCGAACATCGACCGCCTCTCGGCCGGTGCCGCGCCCGTGCAGTGGCCGAAAGACAACATCCCGCGCTTCCGTGACGCGAAGCCGTGGCCCGAGGGGCTCGCCGGCCCGAACCGCGACAGCAAGGGTCGCGCGACCGGCACCGAGGGTGGGTTCACCATCATCAACGCGCGCCGCATCTGGGACGCGGATCCGGAACACCGCACCATCTCGTACTCGACCGACCAGAACGCGGACGACCTCGTCGTGCTCGAGCACGAACTGAAGTCGTTCAACATCGTGTTCTCGATGGCCGACATCTTCAAGATCATGACGCAGAACTCGGCCCGCTACGTCGGGCTCGAGAACGAGATCGGCACGCTCGAAGCCGGCAAGCGCGCCGACATCCTGCTCTTCCCGGGCGACGTGCAGCACAACATCTACCAGATCATCGGGACCGCCAAGGTCGTGATGAAGGACGGCAAGATCGTGGTCGACAAGCGCCCGGCGCCGGCTCCGGCCGCGGCGGCGCCCGCCCGCAAGCGCTAGTCCCTGTTAGGATTTGCAGGTCTGCCCGGACGCCGGGCCGGCTCAAGGAGGAGAGTTTCGCATGTTCAATGCAGTAATCCGCCGCAGCCTCGTGGGCGCGCTCGCGGTCGCCGTGTCCGCGGTGCTGCCGCAGATGGCCGCCGCCCAGAACGCGGTCATCACCAACGTCCGCATCATCGTCGGTAACGGCAACGTCTTCGAGAACGGCACCATCATCATCCGCGACGGCAAGATCGCGACGGTGACGGGCGGCCCCGCCCAGTTGCCGGCCGGTGTGCCGGTGATCGACGGCAAGGGGATGAGCGCCACGCCGGGCTTCATCGACGGCCACAAGCACCTGAACGACGGCCCGAACGGCAAGGCCTGGATGCAGTCGCTGCTCGAGGCGGGCATGACCACCGTGCTCATCGGCGGCGGCGCGGCGCAGGCCAACCTCGATCTCGCGAAGAAGGTCGAGACGGGCGAGTACAACGGCCCGCGCCTGATCCCGTCCGGCGGTATCAACCTGCGCCAGACGCCGGCGGAAGCGCGCGCGGCGGTGCAGGCGCTCGCCAAGCTCGGCGTGAAGCACACCGGTGAAATCGGTCTCACGCCGGAGCCGGCCCCGCCGCAGGCGGAGATCGAAACGCTGAAGGCCATCGCCGACGAGGCGAAGAAGGTCGGCGTCCAGGTCAACGTGCACGCGGTGAGCAGCCCGGCGATGACGGCGGCGATCGACGCCGGTGTCACCCGCCTGGTGCACCTCCCGAACAAGGACTGGACGAGCTACGACCAGGCCGAGCAGGTCGCGAAGTCGGGTTCCATCGTCGCCGGCCTGATTGCGTTCGGCGCACCGAACATCGACCGCCTCTCGGCCGGTGCCGCGCCCGTGCAGTGGCCCAAAGACAACACCCCGCGCTTCCGCGACGGCAAGCCGTGGCCCGAGGGCCTGGCCGGTCCGAACCGCGACAGCAAGGGTCGCGCGACGGGCACCGAGGGTGGGTTCACCATCATCAACGCGCGCCGCATCTGGGACGCGGATCCGGAACACCGCACGATCTCGTACTCGACCGACCAGAACGCGGACGACCTCGTCGTGCTCGAGCACGAGCTGAAGTCGTTCAACATCGTGTTCTCGATGGCCGACATCTTCAAGATCATGACGCAGAACTCGGCTCGCTACGTCGGGCTCGAGAACGAGATCGGCACCCTGGAACCGGGCAAGCGCGCTGACATCCTGCTCTTCCCGGGCGACGTGCAGCACAACATCTACCAGATCATCGGGACCGCCCAGGTCGTGATGAAGGACGGCAAGATCGTCGTCGACAAGCGTCCGGCGCCCGCCGCGGCCGCTCCGGCCCGCCGGCGCTAGGCGCCAGCCTGTCCGGCACGGCCGGACCGCGATCCATACCGGTGGCACCCTCGCGATCAGCGGGGGTGTCGCCGGTTCTCACCTTCAGGGCTCCGCCGGGGCCGTTTCCTCCACATCGTCCGTTCTAGCCGCCGCGCTGCATGAGCAGCCCGGTCATCAGGTCGATCTCGGACTGCTGGCTGGTGAGGACGGCCGTCGCGAACGCCCGGGCCACCGGATTCTGCGACCGCTCGAGGAGCGCGTTCGACATCTCGAGGGCCCCCTTGTGGTGCGCGATCATCAGCCGCAGGAAGATGCGCTCGGCCTCGACACCGGTCGCCGCGTCGAGTTCCGCCACCTGCGCCTGGGTCGCCATGCCCGGCATGAGCGCGCCCATGCCGTGCCCCTCGTGTCCCATCCACTGCATGGGAGGCTGCCGGCCGAACTGGCTCAGGCCCCACGCGGCCAGCCAGCCATAGAGCTGACCCGCCTGATGCCCCTGTGTCGTGGCCATGTCGTAGGCCATGCGCTTGATGTCGGGGTCGGCGCTGCGGTCGCGGACGGCGATCGCCAGCTCCACGCCCTGCAGGTGGTGCACCTGCATGTCGCGGGCGAAGCCCGCTTCGGCGCTGGTTGCCTCGGGCGTGTGCGGGGCGACCGGTCCGCGGAGCGTCGCCCAGGTGGCGAGCGCCGCGATCAGCGCCCCGGCCAGTGCGGCACCGACGAGGGCCGCGGGCCTAGGACGATTTTCCGGGTCCATCGATCCCTCCGGTGCACAGCGCACCGGGCTCCGGCACGTTCTGGCTGCGCCAGTACTCCTCGAAGAAGGCCCCGATCCGATCGTCGGTGGGGGTGTCGAGCACCAGCTGCTTGTTCCAGGCGCTCAGCACGATCCGCGAGGGAAGGCCGACGTAGGGCGACAGCACCGCGTAGGTCGACGGCAGGTACGACCGCAGGGTGGCGAGTTCGTCGGCGCTCAGGCGCGCCGGGTCGTAGGTGACCCAGACGGCGCCGTGCTCCATCGCATGCACCGCGTAGACGTTCGGCACCGGCTCCGTGTAGATGCCGCAGTTCAGCCAGGTGGGGTGGTGCTCGCCACCGGCGGGCGGCGTCTGCGGATACTGCACCGGCGAGAGCGTGTGACCGGTCGGGTTCTGGTACTCCCTGACGCCGTCGATCGCGGCGCCGGAGCTGCCGGCCGAGTAGCTCCCCTTCCTGGGCAGGAAGAAGAACGCGACGACGCCGAGCACCAGCAGGCCGACAACGACCCTGCTCGCGACCTGCTTCATCTTCTTCCGGGACTTCCGCCGCGCGGCTTCTTCCCGCGCCGCCTTCTTCGGATCCTTGTCGTGGCTGCTCATGGATGACTCAACTCTACGGTACCGGCACGGCGGGCGCGACAATCGCGTCGTCGGGCCCGAGCCCGTGCCGCTTCAGGGCGTCGGCGACGAAGCCTGACTGCTTCAGCTCCTCGATCAGCTGCCGGGCGAAACGCGCGGACTCCGGCCGCCCCTTCGGCACGGCGGCGGCCTGCGGGATGGTCATGAAGTGCCCCGGGAGCACCCGTGATCCTGGCAGGGTGCGCGAGGCCGCGACCAGCGCGGTCTTCACCGCGGCGACCGCATCGAGCTTCTGGTCGACCATCACCTCGATCGACTTCGGGGTGTTGTCCACCCGAACGAGCTGCGCGCGGGTGATCGCACGGCTCAGGAACAGGTCGTACGCGCTGTTCGCGGTCACCGCGACACGGATGCCCGCGCGGTCGACCTCGTCGACCGTCCGCAGCGGCGACCCGGCCGGCACGAGGTAGGTGCCTTCGAGTTCGATGTAGGCGGCGGTGAAGTCGATCTCGGTGGCGCGGGCCGGGTCGATCCCGAGAAAGGCGAGATCCCACGCCTGTGCCTTCACGGCCTCGGTCATCCGGCCGGCCGACTCGTAGGGGAGCAGCTGCACCGGCAGCGCGAGCCGACGGCCCACCTCGCGCGCGATGTCGACCGCGACGCCGCTCAACTCGCCGGAGGCCGGGTCGCGCCGGGCCAGCAGCGGGTTGTTGTAGTTGATGCCTGCGCGCAGCGTGCCCGTGGGGGCGAACTGACGTCCGAGCTCCGCCTGCCCAGCCGTCCCCTGCGCCGACAGTACGGCCGCTGTCAGGGCGACGCACGCCACCGCCAGCCACGCCGTCAGCCTCAGCGCCAGCCCCGCCGTCCTCGATCTGCACGTCACGCGACTTCCTCCGGTCAACAGCGTATCCTACACCCCGCCCCACATTCCCGAGGGACCTGAGGATGGACCTGGCGAGAGAGAACCCCACCGGCGCGATCGGCCTGCCCGCGCGCCCCCGGAGCGCCACCGCCCCGGACGACGCCGCGCTCGATTACGCGGACGTCCGACGTCGGATCACGGCCATCATGATCGGCTCGATCGGCAACCTGGTCGAGTGGTACGACTTCTACGCCTACGCGGCCTTCGCCCTCTACTTCGCGGGCGCCTTCTTTCCCGGCAGCGACCCGGTCGTGCAGCAGCTCAACGCGGCGCTGCTGTTCGCGTTCGGCTTCATCATCCGCCCGGTCGGCGGATGGCTGTTCGGGCACCTCGCCGACACCTACGGCCGTCGCCGCGCCCTCATGCTGTCGGTGCTGCTGATGTGCGGCGGCTCGATGCTGATCGCGGTGACGCCGACGTACGCGTCGATCGGCATCGCGGCGCCCGTCATGCTCGCCGTGGCGCGGATGATCCAGGGGCTGAGCCTCGGCGGCGAATACGGCACCAGCGCCACCTACCTCAGTGAGGTCGCCGACCCGAAGCACCGCGGCTTCTATTCGAGCTTCCAGTACGTGACGCTGATCGGCGGCCAGCTGATGGCGATTGCCGTGCTGCTGCTGTTGCAGCAGGTGTTCCTCACGGGCGAGCAGCTGCGGGCGTGGGGCTGGCGCATCCCGTTCGTCATCGGCGGCCTGCTCGCGCTCGTCGCGCTCGCGATGCGGAGGAACCTGCACGAGACCGACGAGTTCGTCGCGGCGACCGGGGCTGCCGGGCGTGCGACGGCGCCCGTGGCACGTCCGATGAGCTCGCTCCGCGCGCTGATGCAGTATCCGCGTGAGGTGCTGATCGTGGTCGGCCTCACGATGGGCGGCACCACCGCGTTCTACACCTACACCACCTACATGCAGAAGTTCCTGAAGCTGTCGGTGGGGCTCACGGATATCCAGACGACGACGGTCACCGCGGCCTCGCTGATCTTCGCCATCGTGCTGCAGCCGATCTATGGCGCGCTGTCGGATCGGATCGGGCGCAAGCCGCTCCTCCTCTGGTTCGGCATCACCGGCACCCTCGGGACGGTGCCGCTGCTGCAGACGCTGCAGGCGACGAAGAGCGCCTGGATGGCGCTCGCGCTGATTGCCACCGCCTGGCTCATCGTCTCGGGCTACACGGCGATCAACGCGGTCGTGAAGGCCGAGCTGTTCCCGACGCGCGTGCGCGCGCTCGGCGTCGGGCTGCCGTACGCCGTCACCGTCTCGATCTTCGGCGGGTCAGCCGAGTCGATCGCGCTCTGGTTCAAGTCGATCGGCCACGAGCAGTGGTTCGCGTGGTATCTCTCGTCGGTGATCGCGGTGTCGCTCCTCGTCTACGCCACGATGCGCGACACGCGCCATCAGTCGGCCATGGGCAGACATGCGTAGGGGACGCCATGCGTAGCGCCCGCCTGCGGGTGGCCGTGCTCGACGACTATCAGCAGGTGGCGCGTGAGATGGCCGACTGGGCCAGCCTCGGCCCCGACGTCACCATCGAGTTCGTCTCGCACCCGATCCCGGCCGCCGACCTGCCGGCTCGGCTGCGCGACGTCGACGTCATCGTGGCCATGCGCGAGCGGACGCCGTTCCCGCGCGCGCTGATCGAGGCGCTCCCGAACCTGCAGCTGCTGGTGACCACCGGCAGGCGGAACCTCGCCATCGCCCTGCGGGCGGCCAGCGACCGGGGCATTCCCGTCTGCGGCACCTCGATTCAGGGCACGCCGACCGCCGAACTGACGTGGGCGCTCATCCTGGGGCTGCTGCGACGGGTGCCGCGCGAGTCTGCCTCGATGCGTGCCGGCGGGTGGCAGACCACGCTGGGTGTCGGCCTCGACGGCAAGGTGCTGGGCATCGTCGGACTCGGGAAGCTCGGCACGCAGGTGGCGCGCGTCGGTCAGGCGTTCGGGATGCGGGTGCTGGCGTGGAGCCAGCACCTGACGGCGGAGGCCGCTGACGTCGTGGGCGCCACGCGGGTCGAGAAAGAGGCGCTGTTCCGCGAGGCGGATGTCGTGACGCTGCATGTCGTGCTCAGCGCCCGCACGCGGCATCTGGTTGGCGCGCGCGAACTCGGCGCGATGAAGCGCACCGCGTATCTGGTCAACACCGCGCGGGGGCCGGTGGTCGACGAGGCGGCGCTGCTCGATGCCCTCCAGCACGGGAGAATCGCCGGCGCGGCGCTCGATGTCTACGACGAAGAGCCGCTGCCGTCGGCGCACCCGCTGCGCGCCCTCGAGAACGTGCTCCTCACCCCCCACCTCGGCTAT
>CANIAI010000139.1 GCA_947465275.1 Acidobacteriota bacterium
CAGGCGCAGCCGGCGCCTTGGTCTTCACGGCGGTCTTCACGGCCGGCGTCGAGACAGGCTTCACGTCGGCGGCGTCGGGAATCTTGTGTACAAGCGTGAAGCGGAGCTGGTCCCCCATCGAGGCATACGCCCACATCTCGGCGGCGACGATGTGAAAATCAGCGCAGAGACGCTTCGCGGTATCGACACTGCCCGCGGGCACGTACAAGTGGAACGCAACGCCGAGCTTGGTGAAGGCGCCCCACTGGGACATCGCCTCGAGGTGATTGACCGACTCGGCCGTCTCGACCTCGACCACGCCCGCCATCCGGCGGACCTTGTCCGTCGTGTGGAGCACCAGATCGGGGTACCACGGCGGCGGTCCCCCGACGGGGGCGCTCTGTTCGTGCCCCGGGTTGATCGCGACGTCGAATTTCTTCTTGTACTTCGCCTGTAGCAGGCGAATGACCCGATCGTGCTCGAGCTGCTCGCGGACCGGCCGCACGAGGATAGGGCTCAACACCGCCTCCGAGGTCTGAACAAACCGAAGCTCTGCTGGTGAACAGCTGGCTGTAAGCCGGCTGACTATAGCACGAGACTTGAACCCCCGTGAACTTAGAGCCTTGGCCCATAACACCGCCCTTGACGCTCCCTGCCCTGCGACCCACAATGCCTCGTGCCGCCGCCTGGTCAGGATCTGCCGTCCCGGGTCCTGCTGATCACCGACGACGTCAGCGTCAGTGATGCCGTCTCACGGGTGCTCCGCCTCGAGGGTTTCGAGGTGTGGGCGGCGTTCTCGGCCCAGGAGGGGGTCAGGCTGGCCAAGGGGCACGCACCGGATGCGGTCCTCATCGACCTCAGAACCCCGGCGGTCGCCAACCTGCCGCTGGTACAGGCGCTCAGGCGCGAGGCCGGTCTTTCGCGTTCGCCGATTGCCGTCGTGACCGGCGATCACCATCCCGACGCCGCGGTGCTGGGCGAGCTCGACCGGCTCGGCGCCACGGTGCGCTATAAACCGTTCTGGTTGACCGAGCTCGTCAGCCTCGCCCGCGACCTGCTCCGTATTCCCGCGCGCCCCTGAACAAGGCACAATACCCCGCATCATCCAGTGACCAATTCCCGCTTCCTCAAGGCGTGCCGGCGCGAGCCGGTCGACGCGACCCCCGTGTGGTTCATGCGTCAGGCCGGCCGCTACATGGCCGAGTACCGGGCGATCCGCCAGAAGCACTCGCTGCTCGAGATCTGCCGGATTCCCGACCTGGCGACCGAGGTCACGATGCAGCCGGTGCGTCGCATCGAGGTCGATGCGGCGATCCTCTTCTCGGACCTGCTGTTACCCCTCGAGCCGATGGGACTCCCCTTCGACTTCATCAAGGGCGAGGGACCACAGATCGAGCGTCCGATCGAGTCGCCGGCAGACATCGACGCCCTGCGCCGCTTCGAGCCCCGAGAGCAGCTGGCCCACGTGCTCCAGGCGATTCGGCAGATCCAGGGTGAACTCGCCGGGCGCGTGCCACTGATCGGTTTCGCCGGCGCCCCGTTCACGCTGGCGTCCTACGCGATCGAGGGCGGACACTCGAACAACTTCGCGCGTACGAAGTCGCTGATGTACGGGCACCCGGACGCCTGGCACAAGCTCTGTGCGCTGTTCGCCGACATCGTCGGCGACTATCTGGTCGCGCAGATCGAGGCAGGCGTCGACGTGGTGCAGGTGTTCGACTCGTGGGTCGGCACGCTGGGCGCCGCTGACTATCGCGAGTTCGTCCTCCCGCACACGCGGCGCATCTTCGAGATCGTGGGCGGCCGCGTACCCACCATCCACTTCGGCACCGGCACCGCGACCATCCTGGAACTCCTACGGGAGGCCGGTGGCGACGTGATCGGCGTCGACTGGCGCATCCCGATCGACGAGGGCTGGGCCCGTATCGGCGCCGACCGTGGCGTGCAGGGCAACCTCGACCCGACGCTGCTGCTGGGCCCGACCAACCGGATGTTGACGCAGGCGGAGGACATCCTTCAGCGAGTCGGCGGGCGCGCAGGGCACATCTTCAACCTCGGCCACGGGATCCTGCCGTCCACCCCCCTGGAACACGTCCAGCTCCTGGCGCAGTTCGTTCATCGCGCCTCGGCCGCACGGTGAGCGGGGTCGATGTCGCCATCGTCGGCGGCGGCATCTCAGGACTCGCCGCGGCGTACGAACTGACCAAACGCGGGCTCAGCGTCCGCGTCCTCGAATCCAGCGATCGCCCCGGCGGCGTGATCCGCACGGACCGGTTCGACGGCTGGGTCATCGACGGCGGCCCGGACGCGCTGCTCGTCCAGAAGCCTGCCGCGATCGCGCTCTGCCGGGAACTCGGCCTCGGGGACCGCCTCGTGCCCACGTTGACGCCCCGCACCGCCTACGTGCTGCGGGACGGGCGCCTGCACCCCATTGTCGAGGGATCGTTTCTCGGGTTTCCGATCAAGCCCTCCGCCTTCGTGCACGCCTCCCTCTTCTCGTGGCCGGGCAAGCTGCGGATGGCGCTCGAGGCCGTGATCCCGCGCGGCAACGTGGACGAGGACGAGTCGATCGGCTCCTTCGTCCGGCGACGCTTTGGCACCGAGGCGGCGGAGTATCTCGCCGATCCGCTGCTGGCGGGCATCCATGCGGGTGATGCGGACCGTCTGTCGGTTCAGGCGCTCTTCCCGCGGCTGGTTGAGGCCGAGCGGCAGCGCGGCAGCGTCCTGCGCTCGTTTCGCGCGCACAACATGAAACCCGCGCCGCAGGGGGCGTTCCTGTCGCTGCCGGGGGGCACCCAGGAGATGGTCGACGCGCTGGTCGCGGCGCTGCCTCCGGGCACCGTGCAACTCGGCTCGCGCGTCACCGAAATGCACCGCGCCGGCACCTACACGCTCGAGACGGGGGCCGGTCCCGTGCAGGCGCGCAGTGTGGTGCTGGCCGTCCCCGCGTACGTGGCCGGGAGTCTTCTCGGCGGGTTCGATACGATGCTGGCCGGCCTCTGCGCGGCCGTTCCGTATGCGTCCACCGCGACCGTCGCGTTCGGCTTCCGGCAGGAACAGATCGGCCGGCCTATGAAGGGTTCCGGCTTCGTCGTGCCCCGCCTCGAACGGACGCCGCTGCTCGCCGCCACCTGGGTGAGTTCGAAGTGGCCAGCCCGTGCCCCGGCCGGGCACGTCCTGATGCGGGGCTTCCTCGGCGGCGGCCGCGACCCGCACCGGACCGAGCGCGGCGACGCCGAACTGATCGCCGCCGCGCGCGAGGCCCTGGCCGAGATCATGGGGATCACCGGCGACCCGGTCGTCCAGCGGCTCTACCGCTACACGCGGCAGAGTCCCCAATACGAGGTGGGCCACCTGCACCGGCAGGCCAGCATCGAGCGGCGGCTCGCCGCCCTGCCCGGCCTGTTTCTCACCGGCAGCGGGTTCCGGGCGATCGGGATTCCCGACTGCGTCGCCGACGGCCGAGACACCGCCGGGCGCGCGGCCGCCTGGCTGGGTGCCGAGGCGTCGCGCGAGAGCCGGCCGCCGGCCGGGTAAGATCAGGCGCATGCGTCACATGCATGCGTTCCTGCTCTCGCTCGCCATCGGCCTCGCCGGCGTCATCCTCACGGCACAGTCACCCGCAACCCAGGCCAGGTCGCCCCAGGCCGCGGCATCCAGCCCGGCATCGAAGGGCGCGATGACTCCGGCCATCGAGTCGCTGCTGCGTGAGATTCGCACGGTCGACAAGGGCCAGCTCGCGGTCTCCGAAGAGGATGGCCGATTCCTGCGCCTGATGGTCGCCACGCGCGGCGCGAAGTCGATCCTGGAGATCGGCGGCGCGAGTGGCTACAGCGGGATCTGGCTCGGCCTGGGCGCGCGCGAGACCGGCGGCCGTGTCGTGTCGATCGAGTACGACGCGCAGCGGGCGAAGGAAGGCGCCGCCAACATCCGGCGCGCGGGCCTGGAGGACGTCGTCCGCGTCATCCAGGGCGATGCGTTCGCGGAGATTCCGAAGCTGCAGGGCACCTTCGATCTGGTGTTCCTCGACGCGTGGAAGCCCGACTACAAGAAGTTCTTCGAGATGGTCTACCCGCGACTGGTCCCGGGCGGCGTCTTCATGGCGCACAACGTCGTGAACAAGCGGCGCGACATGGAGCCGTTCCTCCAGACCATCCTGGGGCACCCGGGGCTGTTCACCAGCATCGTCTCGCCGGGCAGCGAGGGGATGTCGCTCTCGTACAAGGTGCGCTGACGATGGGCACCGTCGCGGGCCGGCACGTCCAGATCGTCGGCGTGCCGCTCGACCTGGGTGCGGGCCGACGCGGCGTCGACATGGGGCCCTCCGCGCTACGCATCGCGGGACTCAACGATCAGCTCGCGGCGCTCGGTCACGTCGTCCACGACCGCGGCGACCTCCACGTGCCGATTCGCGAGACGCGCGAACCGGCGGATCCCCGCAAGAAGTTCATCGGCGAGATTGCCACCGTCTGCCGCGAACTGTACGAGGCCAGCCTCGACGCGCTACGCGCGGGCGCCATGCCGCTGGTGCTCGGAGGCGACCACAGCCTCGCCGCCGGGTCGGTCGCGGCCACCGCGACATGGGTGCGCGACACGCAGGCCGCGCCGCTTGGCCTGATCTGGGTCGACGCCCACGGCGACATGAACACCCCCGAGACGACGGGCAGCGGCAACGTGCATGGCATGCCGCTCGCGGCGCTCCTCGGCGCGGAGCCTGCCGAACTGGGATTCGGCGTTCGGCCGGCCATCCTGCCCGCCCACACGGTGTTGCTGGGGATCCGCAACCTGGACGAGCGGGAGAAGGCACGCATCCGCGCCTCGGGGGTTCACGTGTTCACGATGACCGACATCGATCGACGCGGGATGGCGACGGTGGCGGCCGAGGCGCTCGCGATCGCCTCGCGCGGCACGGCCGGCGTGCACGTCTCGTTCGACATGGACGCCTGTGACCCGGCGATCGCACCTGGCGTCGGCACGCCCGTGAAGGGGGGCCTCGCCTACCGCGAGGCGCACCTGCTGATGGAGATGGTCGCGGAATCGGGCCGCCTGCTGGCGCTCGACCTCGTCGAGAACAATCCGACCCTCGACATCCGGAACACGACGGCGGAACTGGGCGTCGAGCTCGCGCTGTCGGCGCTCGGGAAATCGATCCTCTAGGCGCCCTGCTGCGTCAGCAGCGCCTCGATCTCGTCCATGACGGCGGACATGCGCGCCATGGTGAGCCGGAGCGGCTCGTCGGTCGTCATGTCGACGCCCGCATCCCTGAGCAGGTCAATCGCGTACTGCGATCCACCAGCCGAGAGGAACGCCAGATACCGCTCGGTCGCCCCGGCGTCGCCCTCCAGCACCTTCGACGCGAGGGCCTCCGCCGCGGTGAACGACGTGGCGTACTGGAACACGTAGAAGTCGCGATAGAAGTGCGGGATGAAGCTCCACTCGTGCGCGACGAAGTCATCCACGACGCACACCTGCTCGTCGTGCCCGTAGTAGCGCCGCGTGATGCCGGCGTACAGCTCCTGCAGCGCCTCCCCGGTGATCGGCGTGCCCTCCTGCCCCATCTCGTGCATGCGCAGTTCGAACTCCGCGAACTGCGTCTGCCGGAACACCGTCGACTTGATGCCTTCGAGGTAGTTCCCGAGCAGGGCCAGCCGCGTCGGCACGTCCCGGATCTCCTGCAGCATGTGGTGAATCAGCAGCGCCTCATTGAACGTGGACGCGACCTCCGCGACGAACATCGGGTAGTTCGCCAGCGCGTAGGGCTGCCGGGCATTCGAGTAATAGCTCTGCATCGTGTGCCCGATCTCATGGGCCAGCGTGCTGACGTCGTTGTAGTGCCCCAGATAGTTCAGGAGCATGTACGGGTGTACGTCGTACGCCCCGCCGTTCGAATAGGCACCCGAGCGCTTCCCCTCGTTGGGATAGAAGTCGATCCAGCGTTCGGCGAAGGCGCGCCGCACCACGGCAACGTAGTCGCCGCCGAGCGGGGCGAACGACGCCAGGATGTGCCGCTCGGCCTCATCCGGGGTGTACGACAGGTTCACCGAGGCGACGAGCGGCGCGTACAGGTCGTAGTAGTGCAGGTCGTCGGCGAGCCCCATCATGCGACGGCGCAGGCGCAGGTAGCGATGGAACACCGGGAGGTGCGCATTCACGCCGTCGATGAGGCGCGTGTAGACGCTCACCGGGATGTTCGCCGAGTCGAGCGCCATGGCCACGTTCGACTCGTACTTCCGTGCGCGCGAGTAGAACAGCACCTTCTGCACCTCGGCGTTCATGGTGCTGCCGAAGGTACGGGCAAAGCCGCCGAGCGAGGTCAGGAACGCGCTCATGGCATTCCGGCGGTCGTCCCGGCTCGCCCGCGCCCGCAGCTCGGCGTACCCGGCCTGGTCCACCCGTGCCGTCGTCCCGTCCGACAGCGTGATGGTCGGATACGGGAAGTCGGCGTTCGACAGGATGCCGTAGATGTTCCCCGCCGAGCCGGCCATCGGCGCGGCATCGGCCAGCAGCCGTTCCTCGCTGTCCGACAGCGTGTGCGTGGCGCGCCGTGAGATGTCCTGCAGGTAGAAGCGGTAGATCGCCAGCCGCGGCTCGGCGGC
>CANIAI010000140.1 GCA_947465275.1 Acidobacteriota bacterium
GAGCACCCCGCCCGACAGGTCGCTTCGGACGACGTCGTAGCGGGCGCCCCGGCGCTGCGTGACGACGTCGAGCGACTTGAGCAGGCTGAGGATGACGCGCAGGCGGCTCGCGCCGACGTCGCTCACGCCGTCGAGCAGGTTGGTCCACTCCACCGTGCCGTCGGCGCCGCGCACGCGCAGCAGGGTGTCGTACACGCGCCCGATCTCGTCGGCCCGCGGATAGCGTCCGCCCAGGAAGAACTGCTGCGTCCGGCGGTCCTCGAGCTGGAAGAAGAGCCGGCAGTCGGCCGCCTCGCCGTCGCGCCCCGCGCGCCCCGCCTCCTGGTAGTACGCCTCGAGCGACCCCGGCATGGCGTAGTGCACGACGAAGCGGATGTCGGGCTTGTCGATCCCCATCCCGAACGCGTTGGTGGCGACCATCGCCTGCAGGTCGCCCGCCATGAAGCGGTCCTGGTGCTCGCGGCGCTGTCGCGCGGTGAGGCGCCCGTGGTACTTCGCCACGCGAAAGCCGAATCCCTCGAGCAGCGCGTGGAGCAGGTCGACCTGGCGCACGGTCGCCGCGTAGATGATGCCGGCGCCCCGGCTGTCGGTCAGCAGCTGCACGAGCCGCTCGCGCTTCTGTGGCTCGTTCACCGTGCGATGTACCGTGAGGTGCAGGTTCGGACGATAGACGCCCGTGTTCACGACGACCGGCTCGATGAGCCCGAGCCCGCGCACGACGTCCTCGAGGACCGCCGCGGGCGCCGTCGCGGTCAGCGCCAGCACCGGCGGGCGCCGCCGGCCGCGCGAGAGGTCGGCGATCGCGTCACGGATCTCGAGGTAGGCGGGGCGGAAGTCGTGGCCCCACTGGGAGACGCAGTGGGCCTCGTCCACCACGATGAGGTCGATCGTCGTCTCGCGCAGCGTGTCGCGAAAGGCCTCGGTCGCGAGTCGCTCGGGCGTCGTGAGGACGAACTCATGGCGGTCGTCGGCGATCTGCTCGAGATGGTCCGACTCTTCGCGCGTCGTCAGCGTGCTGTTCATCGACGCCGCGTCCAGTCCGTGGTCCGCGAGCTTGTCGACCTGATCCTTCATCAACGAGATCAGCGGCGAGACGACCACCGTCGTCCCCGGCAGCAGGAGCGCCGGAATCTGGTAGCAGAGCGACTTGCCGGCGCCGGTGGGCATCACGCCGACCGCGTCGTGCCCCGCGAGGACGTGACGGATGAGCTCGTCCTGCCCGGGCCGGAAGGCGTCGAGGCCGAAGGTGCGCGTCAGGACGCGCTGGGCGTCGGCCAGGGTCGGCCGCCGGGTGGGCACGGCGCAGAGCGGTGCAACGCATGTGCCCTGCGCGCGGCGCGGTGATGTGCCTCGTCTCCGCCTGCCGGATCTGACACGATGAAGCCGTGCCGTCTCCCGACGCCCCCTCGCCGTCGCGCATCCCCCGGCCGGTCTGGTTCCTCGGCTGGGCCAGCCTGCTGACCGACGCGGCGGGGGAGATGATCTATCCGCTGTTACCAATCTACCTGGCGCGCGTGCTCGGGGCCGGCGCGCTGCCGCTCGGCATCATCGAGGGGGTCGCCGAGGCGGTCAACAGCCTCCTGAAGGTGCTCTCGGGCCGCTGGTCCGATCGGCGGACGCGGCGGCGGCCGATCGTGATCGCCGGCTACGCGCTGTCGTCGCTCGCGCGGCCCCTGGTGGCGCTGGCGACCACCTGGCCGCACGTGCTGATCGTCCGCTCGCTCGATCGCACGGGGAAGGGCATCCGGTCGGCGCCGCGGGACGCGATGCTGGCGCGGATGGCCAGCGCGTCGGATCGCGGCCGCATCTACGGCTTCCACCGCGCGATGGATCACACCGGCGCGATTCTGGGTCCGGTGATCGCGACCGTGATCCTCTTCTTCGCGCCCGAAGGGTACCGGCTGCTGTTCGCGCTGGCGGCGATTCCCGGCGCCCTCGCCGTGGCGGCGCTCTTCCTCGTCCAGGAGCCCGCGGACGAGCGCGCGAGCGACGCTGGTGGCGAGAGCCGCCTCGTGCGCCAGGCGCAGCCGCCCACCGCACAGCCGCCGCCCGTCCCCCGCATCGACATGGCCGAGGCGGCGGTGCCGTCCTCGCTCCGCTGGTTCCTGGTCGTCGTGGTGATCTTCGGCCTCGGCAGTTCCGCCGACGCGTTCCTGCTGCTGCGGTTGTCGGATGCGCTCGGCACCGCCACCTGGGTGCCGTTGCTCTGGGCCGGCCTCCACGTCGTGAAGGCGTCGCTCTCGACGTGGGGCGGCGCGCTGTCGGACCGCTGGGGCCGCCGGCGCGTGATCATCGCGGGCTGGGCGGTCTACGCGCTGGTGTACCTCGGCTTCGCGACCGCGACGTCGGCGGCGGCGTTCATCGCCTGGTTCCTCGTCTACGGTCTGTATTTCGCACTCACCGAAGGTGCCGAGAAGGCGCTGGTCGCCGACCTCGCCCCGGCCCACCTGCGGGGCACCGCGTTCGGCTACTAGAACGCCGCCGTGGGCGTGAGCGCGCTGCTGGCGAGCATCGTGTTCGGCCTGTTGTACGAACGGGTCAGCCCGGGTGCCGCGTTCGGATCGGGCGCCGCCGTGTCGGCGCTCGCGGTGATCGGACTCCTGCTGCTGCCACCATTCGATGGCGACGCCCGCATGCCGGCCCCCATCAGGCGGGCCTGATCCCCGGTGCTAGAATCGGCGCGATGATTCGCATCCTGGTGACCAACGACGACGGCGTGCACTCCGAGGGTATTCGCCTGCTGGCCGACGCGGTGCGGGGCCTGGGCGAGGTGACGGTGGTGGCGCCGATCCAGGAGGCGAGCGCCATCGGTCACGCCCTGACGCTGCGGCGGCCGCTGCGCGTCGAGACGATCGGCCCGCGCATCTACGCGGTCGACGGCACGCCGACCGACTGCGTCAACGTGGCCATCACGCACGTCCTGCACGAGAAGCCCGACCTGATTCTGTCGGGGATCAACAAGGGGTGGAACCTGGGCGACGATGTCACCTACTCGGGCACCGTCGCGGGCGCGCTCGAAGGCGCCCTGCTCGGCATCCCGAGCATCGCGGTCTCGACGCAGCGCATTGGCGACGCCAGCACGTTCGGCCCCTCGGCCGAGATCGCGGCACGGATCGCGGCGCAGGTGCTCGCTCAAGGGCTCCCGAAGTTCACCCTGCTGAACGTGAACACCCCCCAGGGCCCGTTCAAGGGGATTCGCGTGACGGTGCAGGCCAAGCGGAACCACGTGACGGTGGTGAGCCGGCGGGTCGATCCGCGCGAGCGTCCCTACTACTGGATTGAAGAGGGGACCAACGACTGGGAGCCGCACGACCGGTCCGACTGGCAGGCCGTGCGCGACGGCTTCGTCTCGGTGACCCCGCTGCAGCCTGACATGACCGCCTATGAGGCGCTGGCGCATACCGAGGGGCTGGCGCGGACAATTTTCGAGTCTGGAGCCGCTTCGCTGTCGAGACAGCCGGGAAGTACGTTAGACTAAGTCGTTCGTCGGGGCGTGGCTCAGCCTGGTAGAGCACTCGGTTCGGGACCGAGGGGTCGGAGGTTCGAAGCCTCTCGCCCCGACCAATTCAAGATTCGAAGGCCGGCATCACTCAGGTGATGCCGGCCTTTTCCCGTTTCAGGGCCCGACGGCGCGTCGGGTTGGGATAATGACGATATGGCCGTCCTGACGACCGATTCCGCCGGCGTCCGCGTCGCGTGTCCGCACTGCCACCGGACAAATCGCCTCCGCTTCGATGCGCTCGAGCGGGCCACCCGCTGCGGGCAGTGCCAGACTCCGCTGCCGGCGCCCAACACCCCGGTCGAGGTGGCCGATGCGGCGGTGTTCGACGCGATGCTCGCCGCCTCCACCCTCCCCATTGCGGTCGACTTCTGGGCTCCGTGGTGCGGCCCCTGCCGGGCGATGGCTCCTGAACTCGACCGCGTCGCCCAGACGCTGGCCGGCCGCTGGCTGGTGGTGAAGGTGAATACCGACCAGGTGGCAGAGCTCGGGGAGCGCCACCGCATTCGCTCCATCCCCACGCTCGCCGTCTTCCGGCAGGGACGTGAAGCGGCCCGGACGGCCGGCGCGATGCCCGCGCCGTCGATCGTGCAGTTCCTCGAGCGCGCCTGATGGGGCCCGACGCGCCTGCCGTGGGGATGCCTGGAAGCATGGCTCCGGGGATGACGGCCCCGACCGCGCTCGTCGCCGGAGCCGGCATCGGCGGACTCGCGGCGGCGGTCGCGCTGCTGCGTGCCGGATGGCGGGTCGAGGTCATGGAGCAGGCGGCGAACGCACGGGAGCTGGGCTTCGCCCTGCTGCTCGCGCCCAACTCCATCCGCGCGCTGCGGACGATCGGCCTCGACACACCGGTGATCGCCGGCGGCGTGGTGGCGACGAGCGGCGCCATCCGCCGGGCCGACGGGCGGATCCTCCGGCGCCTGGACGCGGCCCGGGTGCAGGCCGAGATCGGGCTGCCCACCGTGATGGTGCTGCGCCCCGTGCTGCACGGCGCGCTGATGGATGCGGCGGTCGGCGCCACGTTCCATTTCGGTCGGGCGCTGACCCGCGTCGTGCCCGGCGAGGCGGGCGTGCTCGCGAGGCTGGCCGACGGCAGCACCCTCGGCGGCGACGTGCTGATCGCGGCGGACGGCGTGCGCTCCGTCGTGCGCCGGCAACTGCACCCGGACGAGGGTGCCGCGAGCGAGACCGGCTTCTGTGCCTGGCGTGGCGTCGCACGCGGTGTGACCGATGCCCTCGGCGGCATCACCGGCTCGCAGTACCTCGGCCGCGGTGTCGAGGCGGGCACGGCGCAGGCGAGCGCCGATGCGGTCTACTGGTTCGTCTCGGTGCGCGCCCGCGATCTCGGTGACGACAGCGGCACCCGCGCGGCGCTCGAGCGGATCATCGAGCCGTTCCACGCCGACTTCCGACGAATCGTCGGCGCCACGGCCGATGACGACCTCCGCTTCGACCGGCTCCATGATCGCGATCCGATCGACACGTGGGGACAGGGGCGGGTGACGCTGCTCGGCGACGCGGCGCATCCGATGCTGCCGCACGCGGGCCAGGGGGCGGCGCAGGCGCTCGAGGATGCGGCGGAACTGGGCCTGCGGCTCGTCCCGGGACGGCCCGTGGAGGCCGCGCTGCGGGCATACGAGCGTCGTCGTACGCGTCGCACCCGCGACATCGTGCGGCTCGCCAGGCGCAACGCCCGCGCCGGTGCCATCGCGAGCCCCATCGGCACGGCCGTGCGGGACCTCGTCATCAGGGCCATCCCCGAGACGGTGCTCCTGCGGACGCTGGTCTCGTTGAACCGCCCCTCCGAGGGACGCTGAGGGTCAGAACGACCGGAAGGCGAGCGCCGCCACGAGGGTCGGCGGAATCGCCGCCAGCAGCAGCCCGAGCGGGCTGATGCCCGACGGAAAGAAGCGTCCGAGGATGGCGAGACCTGCAGGGTTGGGGGCGTTCGCGATTACCGTCAACCCGCCGCCGGTGACGGCCCCCTGCACCACCGCGAGGCGCAGCGCGTCGCCGAGGTCGGGGACGAGCGTCGCCAGGTAGGTGATGAGCGCGTTGTCGTTGAAGGCCGTCAGCAGCGCCGCACCGAGGAACAGCGCCCCCTCCGGCAGCGCGGACAGCACCGGCGCGATCCACCAGCCCTGGAGTCCCCCATGGATCACGAGTCCGCCGAGGAAGAGCCCCACGAGGAGCGGCGACCGCAATTCCACCAGCGACTGATACGGTGAGGTGGCCCGCACGAAGCCGAGGAAGAACAGGAACCCGCCGAGGAAGAGCGCGGGGTAGTGGGCCGTCACCACGGTCCAGGCCATGAACCCCAGGTGCACCGCGGTGATCCACGCCGGCACGGGCAACAGCCGCGGTGACGAGGGGTCGTCGCCCGGTTCGGGTTGCTCGATGTCATCCCGCGACGGCAGCGCGGCCAGCGCCCGCAGGTCGCGCCGGAAGATGACGCCGTAGAGCGCGGTCGAGACGAGGACGGCCAGCACCGCGTGCGAGCCGAAGTTGACGAGCATGAAGGGGAGGTCCCATCCCCAGGGACGCGCCACCATCAGCACCGGGGGCGCCGCGAAGTGGGTGAGGGTGCCGCCGATCGAGACGTTGACGAACAATAGCCCGAGCGTGGCGTACCGGAGACGGGCGGGCGGCTCGAGGTCATAGAACTGCCTCGCGAGCAGCAGCGCACCGATCGTCATGGCGCCCGGCTCGGTGATGAACGACCCCAGCAGCGGCGCGACGATCAGGATCGTGACCCACCAGGCCGCAGGGGTGCGCCCTCCGAGTGCGGCGACGCGGCTGAGCATCCGCTCCGCGAACGTGATGACGGGACGCGTCGACGCCAGCGCCATGATCACCACGACGAAGAGCGCCTCGGTGTACACGACCGTGTCGTTCAGGTAGTGCGCGGCGGTCGCCCATCCCTCGCCGCTCCAGATCGCGCCGCGCAGCACGACGGCCCAGAGAGCGAATACCA
>CANIAI010000141.1 GCA_947465275.1 Acidobacteriota bacterium
CGATGATGAGGGCGCGGTCACGACACGCCGCCAGCTCCGGCAGGTTGCGATCGAGCGAGGGACCCGCCGCGACGATCACCGCCGGCACGCCCGCGAAGGCTCCGGTGAGATCACGCACATCGCGCCCCGCGATGATGCCGGGCAGGTTGCGCAGCGAGTTCAGCAGGTACTGCGGCGCGAAGCGCTTCCGCGCGCGCGCGTTCGCCTCGGCGCCGAACAGGATCGCCTTCAGCACCTCGGTCGCCTTCGCGACCGCTGGCGTCAGCACCAGTTGCGGATGGACCAGCACGGGCGGCGTTTCGAAGCGATCGGGGAAGACACGCCACGCGCGGTCCGAGCCGGTGTAGGAAGGCCCGGCGAGGTACGTCAGGCGCCCTGCCTTGATCCACTCGGCCGCGAGCGGATGCGCCGCACAGCGCGCGGCCACCGCCGGATCGGGCTCGAGGGCGAGCACCTTCGCGCGCGGGCACCGGGCCGCCACGAGGCGCAGCGCCTCGCCGTCGCCGAGCCCGACGAAGACGAAGGCCGGGATCGACGCAGCCGGCACGGCGAACCCGGCGAGCGACGACTCGAACCAGGCGGCGAGCGGGGACGACGTGCGGGCGGACGACGCGGACGGCTTGGACGGGAGCAGCGGCATGGGTTGCGCCGCGGGAAGAGCAAGGCCGATACCGGCGTCGGCCTTGGCGACCGACGGGATTCCTCAGGAAAACCGCACGTGTGCGTGAGGTGTGTGTCGGCCGGCCGGCCGGCCCATCCGGGTCGCCGACAGCTCCCACTGCGCCGACGGCGCGGATGTGCGGAACCCCGGGGCCTGCGTCAGACCTGGAGCAGGTCCGGCAGGTCGGGCTGGATGGGACGGCGCTTGCCGACGAGGAGGTCCCACCAGCCGAAGTGGACGGCCAGGAGGTGATCGAGATCCAGCGTGTCGGCCGACGAGTCGTTCTGCATCGGCCCGGGCATGCAGTAGGCGGCCTTCGGAGAGCCCTCGAGCATGTGCAGCACGCCCTGTGAGAACCCCTTGCCGGCGTATGCGATGCAGCCGGCCAGCGGCAGCGCCTCGAGGTCGTCGAGCGCGTATGGGATCTTCTCGTCGACGGTGCCGGGGCTGTCCTGGAACTTGCACTCGATCGCGTACGCCCGGTTCGTCTGCGTGCAGACGCAGAAGATGTCGATACAGCGGTTCTTCCCGATGATGGTCTTGCCGACCCGGATCTCGCGGTACACGAGCAGGCCCCGCGAGGCGAAACGCCTCGCGACATAGGCCGCGACCTGGTTGGCGTACTCGGTTCCGCTCATCGGCCGGGGGTCAGCTCGAAGGTGTCGGGTGCATCGGACGTGTCGAACGGCTCGATCTCGGCCGAACCCTCGTTGCCGCGTGTCTCGCCGGCGCCACCCGCGCCGCTGGCCCGGTCCACCGAGCCGACAGCCAGCTCGCCCATGCGCCGGGCCGACAGGTCGACCGCTTCCGGATTGATATCGGTGCCGGTGAACCGCCGGCCGAGTCGCAGCGCCGCGACGCCGACGCTGCCAGACCCCATGAACGGGTCAGCCACCAGCTCGCCCGGCCGTGAGCTCTGGTTCACGAGCACCTCCGACAACGCCGGCGGCTTCTCGGCCGGGTACCCACGGTGCACGCGGGGCGCGGCGATCACGTCGGCGACACCCAGATCGTTGAGGCGGCGCTTCCCCTTCTCGAAGAAGAGGATGAACTCGTAGCGCGCCCGGTAGTGGTACCCCATGCCGATCGTCTTCTTGTCCCAGACAAGCGGCTTCCAGAAGCGGAAGCCCACGCGTTCTGCCTCGGGCTTGGCGACGAACATCGTCTCGGCATCGCAGAACAGGTAGAGGTGCGTGTCGGGGCGCAGCACGCGATACGCCTGCTCGAAGAGCTCGCCGAAGCGCGCGTTCGGAAAGACGGTGAACCAGTTGTTGCTCGACGACTTGCTGTGCTTCAGGCGCGTCGTGGTGCCGATCGCGCGATGCTTCTCGAGCGACTCGTAGGCCGGGTCGGTGATGAGGAGATCGATCGATTCGGCGGGCCTGGTCCGCAGCCAGGTCACGGCGTCCTGCGTCGCCAGCTCGAAGGTGGGAGTCTGCACGGGATCCTCGCGTGACGGGTGCGGCTGCGGCTGCGCCATTCTACTTCCAGCCTGCCGCCAGGCCACCCCATCGACATGGGTCCCATGGTCCACCAGGGGGTGGACAGCGCAGGTCACTGCTGCTGCTGGTCCTGCACCTGATCCTGCGAACCGAGGTCGCCGTCGACCAGCTGGCCGGCGGCGTCGCGCGACTTCCACGGGGTGAACGGCACGGGGTCGCTCCCGAACAGCGACTGGGCCGGTCCGACCTGGACCGCGACCGCGAGCTCGCTCTTCACCGCGGTGCTTCCCTTGTAGACGCCGCGCGTGGGCGGGACGTCCGCATAGTCGCGACCGATCGCGACCCGAACGTGGCGGTCACCCGCGAGCAGGTTGTTCGTCGGGTCGAAGCCGACCCATCCCACCTCGGGCAGCAGCGCCTCGGCCCACGCGTGGGTGGCTCCGTCGGTCGACCGGTCGCCCCCCTCGTGAAAGAGGTAGCCGCTGACGTACCGCGTGGGGATGCCGACGCTGCGCGCCAGGGCGATGAACACGTGCGCGAAGTCCTGGCAGACGCCGCGCCGCGAGCGGAGCGCGTCGTCGATCGGCGAGTCGACCCGCGTGCTCCGGGGTGCGTACTCGAACCGCTTGTACATCTCGCTCGTCAGCCGCCGCAGCAGCACGAGCGGGTCGTTGCCGCGCGTGAGCCCGAGCTCCGACGCGAACGCGGTGAGGAGCTCCGAGGGCTGGGTGAATGCACTGGGCGCCAGCAGCTCGAACCATTCGCCCGACGCGGCCAGCGCATCGAGCTGGGACCATCCCTGCGGACCGAGCCGGTAGGGCAGTTCCGGCGGCTCGGAGCACTCCACGAGGGCATCGGTCGTGAGCGTCAGCCGGGAGTGGCGCCCGGGAATGTTGAAGTGGTGCACCGAATTCCCGTCGTGGTCCTGATACATCAGCACACGGCTGCCGGGGCTGGTGCTCAACGAGAAATGCAGGCAGCGCTGCAGGCCGTCACTGCGCGGCTGCATGCGCGCTTCCATGACGCTCTCACTGATCGCGGCGTCGTAGACGAACCGGGTGACGTGCTTGATGGTGTAGCGCATGGTGTCAGGCCGACAGGGCGGCGTCGATCGCGTAGGTCAGATAGGTCTGCGAGACGGCCGCATGGATCTGCGCGCACTGCCGCTCGATCCCGACCAGGTAGGCGTGCGGGTTGTCGTTGAGGATTTCGTCGACCTGCCCGTACTCGAGCGAGGCGTGCAGCCTGCCGGCCAGCCGCTCGGCCCGGCCACCCGGCTTGCGCCCGCTGTGCTGCCCGATCGACAGCAGCGAGCCCTCGACACAGCGCGCGGCGAAGCGGATGGACCGTGGGAAGTCGTGGTTCAGCAGCAGGAACTCTGCGACGCGCTCGGCGCGGATGTCGGCCGTGTAGTGACGGCAGTACGCCTCCAGCGCCGAGCAGGCCCGGAGCAGCGCCGAGAGCTCCGATTGGTCGAGCGCCGCCCGGCCGTGCGCGCCGTCGGACGGATCGGTCAGGAAACTGTCGATCAGCGCCGCCGTGATCGTGGCGCGCTCGAGAAAACGTCCGAGCTGCAGGTACTGCCATCCCTCGCCGCGGCCCATCGTCGAGTCGGTGATCCCGTGGAACAGGTGGATGCCGTCGATGACCGCCTTCGAGACGAAGTGCGTGCGCGCGCCGCGGGAGCTCTCGCCCTGCATCTGCCGCACGCGGAGGAAGAGCGCGTTGACCTGCTCCCACATGTCGGAGCTGATCTCCTCACGCACCTGCCGAGCGTTCTCCCGGGCCGCGACGACGCAGGCGACGACCGAGTTCCGGTCATCGGCATCGAAGAGCGCGCCCTCGTAGTCCTCCTCGGCACCCGGCTGGCCGCCGAGGACACCGTGCAGGCGATCGAGCACCCGATGCCCGCCATCGGACGGCTGCCCGAGGCCGAAGTCGAGGGCGACGTCGAGCACGCGCGCGTGGTGTTCGGCGCGTTCGAGATACCGGCTGACCCAGTACAGGGAATCCGCAACCCGTGCGAGAAGCATTGTCGGCAGACCTCAGTCGAGCAGAACCCAGGTGTCCTTGCTGCCGCCACCCTGGGAGGAGTTGACGACGAGCGATCCCTTGCGCAGCGCGACACGGCTCAGGCCGCCCGGCACGATGCTGACTTTCTCGCCGAACAGCACGTACGGCCGCAGGTCGACGTGCCGCGGCTCGATCCCGTCGCCGACGAAACAGCCGGCGCGCGAGAAGGCGAGCGTCGGCTGGGCGATGAAGTTGCGCGGGTCGGCGAGGATCAGGTGCCGGAAGTGCGCGCGTTCGTCGGCGGTGCTGTGCGGTCCGATGAGCATGCCGTAGCCGCCGGCCTCGCCGACCGCCTTCACCACCAGCTCCTCGAGGTGCTCGAGCACGTAGCGCCGGTCGTCCGGTCGGCTGAGCAGGTAGGTATCGACGTTCGGGAGTATCGGCTCCTCGGACAGGTAGAAGCGGATGATCTCCGGAATGTAGGCGTAGAGCGCCTTGTCATCGGCGACGCCCGTGCCGATGGCGTTCGCCAGCGACACGTTCCCCGCGCGGTAGGCGTTGAGCAGCCCCGCGACCCCGAGGTACGAGTCGCGCCTGAAGGCGAGCGGGTCGAGGAAGTCGTCGTCGACGCGGCGGTAGATGACGTCGACCCGTCGCAGGCCAGACGTGGTCCGCATGTAGACGACGTTGTCGTGCACGAGCAGGTCCCGCCCCTCGACGAGCGGCACGCCCATCTCGCGGGCGAGGAACGCGTGCTCGAAGTAGGCCGAGTTGCCGACGCCCGGCGTGAGCACGACGAACGTGGGATCCGACGAGGTCGGAGGCGCGAGCGTCTGCAGCGTGGCGAGCAGCGCCTGTCCGTAGTGCGAGATCGGGCGGACGTTGTACCGGCTGAACAGCCCCGGGAAGACCCGCTTGGTCACCTCGCGGTTGGCGAGCATGTACGACACGCCGCTCGGTACCCGAAGGTTGTCCTCGAGCACGACCCAGCGGCCGTCCTCGAGGCGCACCAGGTCCATGCCGGCCACCGAGACGTAGATGTCGCGGTGGACGTGCACGCCGCGCATCTCGCGCCGGTAGTGGCGGCAGCTGTAGACGAGCTCACGCGGGACGATCCCCTCCGAGAGGATCCGCCCCTCGTGGTAGACGTCCTTCAGGAACAGGTTGATCGCGGTCAGACGCTGCGTCAGGCCGCGCGACAGTGTGTCCCATTCCCGCCCGGTGATCATCCGTGGCAGCAGGTCGAACGGAAAGATCCGCTCCGTCCCCTGCTCGTCGCCGTACACCGTGAAGGTGATCCCCTGGGTGAGGAAGGCCCGGTCCGCATCCACCTGGGTCTGCCGCAACTGGGGCAGCGACGCCGCGAGCAGCTCCTCGAGCAGCGGACGACAGTGCGGACGCACCGTGCCGTCCGGCTGGAACATCTCGTCGAACGGCCGTCCCAGCTCGTACTGCCCGAACAGACCCGGGGGCACGCCTATGGGCCGTGTGGCTCCCGCAGTCTGCGCCGCGGCCGCCTGCGCGAGCCCGTTCATCGACGTGTGCCGACAGAAATGTTACGTACCGGCACCGCGACGACTGAATTGTCTGCTGCTTCGCCAACGGTGATCGGCAGGTCCGCGCCTGTCCGGACGACGCTCCGCCGTGCGGTCCACTTCAGGAACCGGGCGTCGACAAGCGCGTCGATCACGTAGCGGCAGTCATCAGCGCCGAGCGTCCAGAGCCTCACCGCCTGACCGACGGTCAGTTCCAGGTCGGGCATCTCCATGAAGTCGGCGCGGGCGCGTTCGATGATGGCGGCGAAGGTCATGCCTCGACAGGAGCAACCCGCGATCCAGATCGGGCGGATCCGATGAATTCCTGCAACCCGCACAGCCACAGTCACTTGAGCCGCGATCTGGCGGCTCGGCGAGAGCCTCGAACTACGACAAGGTTGTTGGGTCGACTCGATCAGCAGACACTTGGGTAGGTATCTGCTCGGAAAGCACAAGGCTGTCGGCCGCTCCCCGCGACCGAGGGCCCTGAGCGATGATGGGAAGTGATGAGCCGGACACGAATACTGGTGGGACTGGTCGCCGTCGCCGTGATCGGTGCCGCCGCCTGGGCGTGGCTCGGCCGCGAACCGGCGGGCACGTCCGTCGAACGCGGCGCGGTGCGGGTCGAGGCGCGCTTCCGCTCGACGGTCACGGCCTCGGGTGAAATCGTCGCGACGCGCTATGCCGACATCGGGTCGGACGTGATGGGCCGCATCGTCAGCCTCGAGGTCACCGAAGGGCAGCGCGTCTCGAGCGGACAGGTACTCGCG
>CANIAI010000142.1 GCA_947465275.1 Acidobacteriota bacterium
CGCAGGTCGTGCGTGCCGACCGCAATCACCCCGCGCTCGATCGCCCGGCCGACCACACCCTCGGCCAGCCCCGCCTCGATCATCCCGGGGAAGATCGTGACGACGTCGAACCGCATTACCGCCGCCACGGTTTCCGTGGCGCCCGGCGTGTCCGCTCACGCGGTGGCGCCGGCGCGTTCAGGTCGAGCAGGCCTTCGGGCGGGTCGATGCGGATGCGCCGCCCCGCCACGTCCACCTCGACGCAAATCGCGGTGGCGAACGGCACCTGCACCTCTCCACCGGGCGCCTCGACGATCAGGCGGCTGCCGCCGAGGCCTCCCTCGACCTTCACCACCCGGCCCACGGCCGTTGGCACCCCGTCGACCAGCTGCTCGACGGTGCAGCCCACGAGCTCGTGCTCGTAGACCTGGCCGCCATCGAGCCTGACCGCCTCGGCCTCCGGGATGCGCAGTTCGCAACCCGCGAGCGTCTCGGCAGCCTCGATGCTGGCAATCCCCTCGAACCCGACGACCGGCTTCGGCCCCTGCAGTCGCGAGTCGGCGACCACCAGCGCGCGAAGCGCGCCGTCGGCGGCACCCGCCGCCGCACCCGCCGCGGCATGTCCGCCGCGCGTCCAGAGCCTGGACCCGGGCGCGAACCGGATCTCGACGAAGTCGGTCTCCGGGTGCACGACCACGTGCCCCTTCAGGCCGTGCGTGCGGGCGACGCGCCCGACGAGGATCATGGCGTCCCAGCTCGCATCCGAGGCGGTGTCGGTCATCACGGCCGTCCCCACCGGCGTGCCGGCGGGAGGTCTCCTAGTCGCGGATGTCGAGCTGCGCCCGACGTCCGTGCTTCTCGGCCGTCAGCGCGACCAGCGTGCGGAGTGCCGCCGCCGTCCGCCCCTGCCGTCCGATCAGCTTCCCCATGTCACCCGGGGCGGTCGTCAACTCGAGCACCGTGGTGCCGCGCCGATCCGTCTCGGCGACCCGCACCTCGTCCGGATGCTCGACCAGCGCGCGCGCCACGACCTCGACCACGGCGCGCAGCGGATTGGCCGCGACGCCGGTGTCCGTCACGTCGGTCATTACTGCGCGACGACCGGCTCGGCCACCGCCGAGAGGTTCTTCGTCAGGTGCTTCGCCAGCAGCGTGCGCACCGAGTCCGACGGCTTCGCACCCTTCGAGATCCAGTGCTGGATCCGATCGGTGTTGAGCTCGACCTGCGCCGGCTTGACGCGCGGGTTGTACGTGCCCAGGTGCTCGACGAAACTGCTCTCCCGCGCCGACCGCGCCTCGGTGACGACCACACGGAAGAACGGCTTCTTCTTCGAACCCACCCGCGTCATACGAATCGACAGCATCGCTTCCTCTACCTCGTCTTGTCTTGCGTCAGCGCCACGTGCATCAGCGCTTGATGAGCCCCCAGGGGCCACCCTTCTTCCGCTTCTTCGGGGCGGCGAACCCGCCCGACGGCGCGCCACCCGGCGCCCCGTGCGGCAGGTTCGGCATGCCTGTCATGCCGCCCATGCCCTTCATCCCCGGCAGGCCCTTCATGCCGGGCAGGCCGCCCTGCCCGAGCATCTGCAGCACCTTGCGCATCTCGGTGAACTGCTTCAGGAGGCGGTTGACCTCCTCGACCGAGGTGCCGCTGCCCTTCGCGATGCGCTTCCGCCGGCTGCCGTTGATCAGCGTGTGATCGCGGCGCTCGCCCGGCGTCATCGACGAGATGATCGCCTCGACGCGGTTCATCTGCTTCTCGTCCGGCTTGTTCTCGGCGAGCTGCTTGAGCCCCCCCATCCCGGGAATCATCCCGAGGAGGTTCTCGAGCGGCCCCATCCGCCGGATCGTCTTCAGCTGCGTCCGGAAGTCGTCCAGCGTGAACTGGTTCTTCCGGAGTTTCTCCTCGAGGTCCTGCGCCTCGTCCTTGTCGATGACCTGCTCGGCCTTCTCGATGAGCGACAGCACGTCGCCCATCCCGAGCATCCGCGACACGATCCGGTCGGGATGGAAGACCTCGAGATCCTCGAGCCGCTCGCCGCTGCCGACGAACGCGATCGGCACGCCGACGACCGAGACCACCGAGAGCGCCGCGCCACCGCGCGCGTCACCATCGAGCTTCGTCAGCACGACGCCGGTGACGCCCACCCGCCGGTTGAACTCACCGGCGCTCTTGATGGCGTCCTGCCCGGTCATCGCGTCGGCGACGTACAGCAGGTCGGACGGCTGCACGGCGGCCTTGATCGCCTGCAGTTCGTCCATCAGTTCGTCGTCGATGTGCAGGCGCCCTGCGGTGTCGACGATGACCGTGTCGAATCCCTTCGCCTTCGCCTCGGCGAGCGCACCCGCCGCGCGCGCCACCGGGTCCATGGTCTCGGGCGCGTACGCCTTGACCTCGGCCTTCTCGGCGACGATCGACAACTGCTGGATGGCAGCCGGCCGGCGCACGTCGGTCGAGACGACCAGCGGGTGCCGTCCCTGCCGTTTCAGCCAGCGCGCCAGCTTGCCCGACGTGGTGGTCTTGCCCGAACCCTGCAGGCCGAGCATCAGCACCACGCGCGGGGTCGGCGCATCCTTCCGCAGGCCGCCTTCCGTCTCGCCGAACAGCGCGAGCAGTTCGTCGCGGACGACCTTGATGACCTGCTGGCCCGGTGACAGGCTTCGCAGGACCTCCTGGTCCATCGCCCGGTCACGCACCCGGTCGATGAAGGCCTTGACGACCTTGAAGTTGACGTCTGCTTCGAGCAGCGCCATCCGGATTTCCCGGAGCGCCGCCTCGACCTGGACGTCGGTGAGCCGCACCTCGCCCCGGAGCGACTTGAACGCGTCCTGGAACCGGGTGCTGAGTGAATCGAACATGCCGCTCTGTGCTACCCGCTCTGTGCTGACGACTGGCTGACGACCTGGGGCACCCCGCCGGGGCTAACCCCAACGGACACAAACCCTTATCTTAGGCGAAACCGGCTCGAACCGGCAAGCGCTAGACCCCGGTCAGCTTGTGCCCCAGCTTCTCCTTCTTGGTCTTCAGGTACTTGCGGGTGTGTTCGCCGGCGGGAATCTCGAGCGGCACGGCCGCCGAGACGGAGAGGCCGTAGCCCTGCAGCCCCACGAACTTACGGGGATTGTTGGTCAGCAGGCGCATCGTCGTGACGCCCAGGTCGCCCAGGATCTGCGCTCCGATGCCGTAGTCACGCTGGTCGGCCTTGAAGCCGAGGCGCTCGTTGGCCTCGACGGTGTCGGCCCCCTTGTCCTGCAGCGCGTAGGCCCGAATCTTGTTCGTCAGGCCAATCCCGCGCCCCTCCTGGTTCAGGTACAGGAGCACGCCGCGTCCCTCGGCGGCGATGCGCGCCATGGCGGTGTGCAGCTGCGGGCCGCAGTCGCAGCGGGCCGAGTGGAAGACATCGCCGGTCAGGCACTTCGAGTGCACGCGGACGAGCACGTCCTTCCCGCTGCTGATGTCGCCGCGCACCAGCGCCACGTGGGTCTGGTTGTCGACCTGGTTCTCGTAGGCGTAGATCGTGAACGGCCCGGTCTCGGTCGGCAGTTCGGCCACCGCGGCGCGCTTCACCAGCCGCTCGGTGCTCATCCGGTACTTGATGAGATCGGCGATGGTGATCATCGGCAGCCGATGCTTCCGGGCGAACTTCGTCAGGGCGGGCACCCGGGCCATCGTGCCGTCGTCGTTCATGATTTCGCAGATCACGCCGGCCGGGTAGAGACCGGCCATGCGCGCCAGGTCGACCGCCGCCTCGGTCTGCCCGGCCCGCACCATCACGCCGCCGTCACGCGCGCGCAGCGGGAACATGTGACCGGGCCGCGCGAGGTCGGCCGGCTTGGTCTTCGGGTGAATCGACGCCAGCACCGTGGCCGCGCGATCGGCCGCCGAGATGCCGGTGCTGACCGCGTGCTTCGCCTCGATCGACACGCAGAAGGCCGTGTTGAAGGTGGTGGTGTTCTGGGTGACCATGAGCGGAATCTCGAGCTCGTCGAGCCGCTCCCCGGTCATCGGCATGCAGATCAGGCCGCGCCCGTACCGCGCCATGAAGTTGATCGCGTCGGGCGTGATCTTCTCGGCGGCCATGGTGAGGTCGCCCTCGTTCTCGCGCTCCTCGTCATCGACGACGATCACCATCTGGCCAGCGCGAATGGCGGCCACCGCCTCCGCGATCGGGGTGAACGGGCCCTTCGCGGCCTTCTTCGTCATGCGAGCCACCACCCTGGTCGCGCGCTTCTTCACGGCCTTCTTCTTCGTGCCTGACTTCGTTGTCATACGCTCCGCGACAGCCCCCGGCGCCGTCGTCCTGTGTTCACGGCCTGTTGCCGGTCGCTGACGGCCATCCGCCGCCCGCGGCCCGTGCGAGCTCCGCTGCCCGCGCCACGTACTTCCCCACCATGTCGAACTCGAGGTTCACGCGATCGCCGACGGCCCGGGCCGCCAGCGTCGTGTGCGCCCAGGTGAACGGCACGATCATCACGTCGAAGGTGTCGTCGCCGAGCGCGGCGACCGTGAGGCTGATGCCGTCGATCGCGATCGAGCCTTTGGGAATCACGTACGCGGCCGACGCGCGGTCGAAGCCGAACGTCAGCCAGTGCGCATCGCCTTCCTCGCGGTGCCCGCGCAGTTCGGCGAGTCCGTCGACGTGCCCCTGCACGAAGTGGCCGCCGAAGCGGCTGTCGCCCCGCATGGCCCGTTCGAGGTTCACGCGGTCGCCCGCGCGAAGCCCGCCGAGCGTCGTGACGCGCATCGTCTCCGGACCGACCTCGGCCACCATCTGCCCCGAGGCGGAGGCCACGACCGTCAGGCAGACGCCGCTCACCGCGACGCTCTCCCCGAGCTGCAGGTCGGCGGCGAACGGCACGGCCACGCGAAGCTCGCGTCCCGCGGGACGCGCCTCGGTCGCCACGACCGTTCCCACTGCTTCAATCAGGCCGGTGAACATATCCCTCGAACAGGACGTCGGGCCCCAGCGGGCGCACCGACAACTCGCGCAGCGCCGAGACGTCGAACGGCTCGCCCCCGAGCAGCGGGACCCCGCCCGGACCGAGGACGGACGGCGACAGGTACAGCTGCACCTGATCGACCACCCCTTCGTCCCAGGCCGCCCGGTGGAGGCGCGCGCCCCCCTCGAGCACGAGGCTCTGAATCTCGAATCCGGCGAGCGCGCGAAGCCCCTCGAGGACGGTCGGTTGCTCGCGCGCGATGAGGACGGCCCCCGCCGCGTCCAGCGCCCGCGCCCGCTCGGGCGCCTGCTGGACCGCCTCGGCCGAGGTCAGTATTATCACCGGTCCCGCGTCGAGCGTCGACAGCAGCCTCGCCGTCGGCGGCGTGCGCAGCCGCCGGTCGAAGACGACGCGCGCCAGCGGACGCGCCCGGTAGACCTCACGCACCGTCAGCCAGGGGTCATCCACCAGCACGGTATCCGACCCGACCGCCACCGCGTCGACCCAGGCGCGCACGAGCTGCGCGTGGCGCAGCGCCGGAGCCGCCGTGATGGCCGTCCGCGCCCCGGGGCGCGCGGCAATCCAGCCGTCGGCGCTCGCCGCTGCCTTGAGGATCACGAACGGGCGCTCCCGCACGATCGAGGTGCTGAACGGCTGGTTCAGCCGTACCGCCGCCTCGCGTCCCACCCCGACCGCGACCTCGATGCCATGCGCGCGGAGCCGGTCGAATCCCCGGCCGCGGACGAGCGGGAACGGGTCCTCCATGGCGGCGACCACCCGGCGGATGCCCGCCTCGATGATGCGTTCGGTGCAGGGACCGGTCCGTCCGGTGTGGGCGCACGGCTCGAGCGTGCAGTAGAGCGTGGCGCCCCGGGCGCGCGCACCCGCCTGTCGCAGCGCATGCACCTCGGCGTGCGGCTCCCCCGCCCGCTGGTGCGCGCCGTCGCCCACGACCACCTGGTCGGGCGTCACCACGCAGGCGCCGACGACCGGGTTGGGCGTGGTCCGCCCGAGTCCGCGCCGCGCGTGGATGAGCGCCCGCTGCATCCACCGCGAGTCGTCGGCTGTCACGGGACTACCACGTGTCCTGGAAGAGGGCGTCGACGTAGTCGCGGGGCGAGAACGGGATGAGGTCGTCGATCCCCTCGCCCACGCCGACGTAGCGGATGGGCAGCTTCAGGTCGTGCGCGATCGCCACCGCCACGCCGCCCTTCGCGGTGCCATCGAGCTTGGTCAGCACGACGCCGGTGACCCCCGCGACGTTGGTGAACTCGCGCGCCTGCTGCACCCCGTTCTGCCCGACGGTCGCGTCGAGCACGAGCAGCACCTCGTGCGGCGCCCCTTCGGCCGCCCGCGCCGCCACGCGCTTGATCTTGTCGAGCTCGTTCATCAGGTTCACGCGCGTATGCAGGCGGCCGGCCGTGTCGACCAGGATCGGATCCCGCCCGCGGGCGCGGCCCGCCTGGATGGCGTCGAACACGACCGCCGCCGGATCGGA
>CANIAI010000143.1 GCA_947465275.1 Acidobacteriota bacterium
CACCCCGCCGGTGTTCCCCGAGAAGGCCACCACGGTCGGCCCGATCCGCATCCTGCAGGTGCGGCCGAACATGTTCATGCTCGTCGGCCCCGGTGGGAACAGCGCCGTGCAGGTCGGTGACGAAGGGGTGCTGGTCGTCGACACGATGACCGCGCAGGCGGGGGAGGCGGTGGTCGCCGCGATTCGCACGATCACGCCGCGTCCGATCCTGCAGATCATCAACACGCATGCGCATCCCGACCACGTGGGCGGGAACGAGATCGTCCGCAACGCGGGGGTGTACACGAGCAGCGCGAACACCCGTGACGGGGGCGGGGCGTCGATCCTCGCCCGCGAGGAGACGCTCAACCGCATGAGCGCCGAGGGGACGCCCTATCCCAAGCTCGCCTGGCCGACCGACACCTTCTTCGTGAAGGAGAAGGACCTCTTCATGAACGGCGACGCGGTGCAGGTGTTCCACCAGCCGGCGGCGCACACCGACGGTGACGCGCTCATCCTGTTCCGGCGCGCCGACGTGCTGCTGACTGGCGACGTCTTCACGCCGGGCAGCTTTCCGCGGCTCGACCTCGAGCACGGCGGCAGCATCAACGGGCTGCTCGCCGGCCTGAACCGCATCATCGAGCTGACCGTTCCCGAGTTCAACGAAGAAGGGGGCACGGTGGTGATCCCCGGGCACGGACGGCTGTGCGACGAGTCCGACGTCGCCGACTACCGCGACATGGTCACCATCGTCCGCGACCGTGTCGCCGACATGGTGAAGAGGAAGGCGACGCTCGACCAGGTGAAGGCGGCGAAGCTGACGCAGGACTACGACGGTGTCTACGCGTCGGCCGACTACACGGGCGACCAGTTCGTCGAGGCGGTCTACCGCAGCCTCGCGCCGGCGCCCGCCGCGGCGGTCCGCCCGCAGGGGCGGCAGCAGACCCAGCCGGGAGGGAAGAAGTGATGCGCGCCGCCATCGGATGTCTCGCCCTGCTGCTGGTGACCAGCCTCTCCGCGACCCCTGCGCTGGCGCAGGGACCCGGACGCGGCGGACGTGGGGGGCCGCCCCCGACGCCGCGGGCGCAGGCGCCGGCGGACCTGACCGGTCAGTGGGTCTCGGTCGTCACCGAAGACTGGCGGTGGCGCATGACGACCCCGCCGAAGGGTGACTACGCCAGCGTGCCGCTGAACGCGGACGGGCGGAAGGTCGCCGACGCGTGGGACATGGCGAAGGACGTGGCGGCGGGCGAGCAGTGCCGTCCGTTCGGCGCCGCCGCGCTGCTGCGCCTGCCGACCCGTGTGCGCATCGCCTGGCAGGACGACACGACCCTCACGCTCGAGACCGACGCCGGGCAGCAGAAGCGGACCTTTGCGTTCGCGGCTCCAGGGGCGGCACCCGCGGCGACCACCGCGGTCGTGGCTCCCGCGCAGCGCAGCTGGCAGGGCGTGTCGGTGGCCGAGTGGAACAAGACGGCGATCAGCCGGGGCCTCGGCTTCGGCGGAGCCCGCGGCACGGCCGGCGGCAACCTGAAGGTCACGACGACGCAGCTGCGCCCGGGCTACCTGCGGAAGAACGGCGTGCCGTACAGCGCGAACGCCACGGTGACCGAGTACTTCATCCGGCACGACGAGCCGAACGGCGATTCGTGGTTCACGGTAACGACGATCGTCGAAGACCCGGCGTACCTCGCGCAGCCGTTCATCACCAGTTCGTCGTTCAAGAAGGAACGCGACACGTCGACGTGGAACCCGTCGCCGTGCCAGACCGACGCCCCGCGCTAGGGGGCGTCAGCCGTCACTCGCCCGGGAAGGTCCGCAGGTAGGCGCGGATCTCGTCGCGCACGCGCCGGAACGCCGCAAGGCGTGTGGCCTCGTCGCCGGTGACCGCGGCCGGGTCGTCGAACGCGTGATGCAGGCGGCGCGTGCCGCCGGGGAACACCGGGCAGACCTCGTTCGCGTGGTCGCACACCGTGAGCACGAGGTCGAACACCTGCCCGTCGAACGCATCGACGTGCTTCGACCGGTGCCCCGAAATGTCGATGCCGACCTCGCGCATCGCGGCAATCGCCTCGGGGCGTACCACCGACGGCTTCGTCCCGGCGCTCTCCACGGTGAAGCGGTCGCCGGCATCGTGCCGCAGCAGCCCCTCGGCCATCTGGCTGCGCGCGGAGTTGCCGGTACAGAGAATCAGCACACGCTGCGTCATACGGGTTCCTGTCCAGAGGCGGCGGCTGCTGCTGACGCCGTGGCAGTGTCCGCGAGCAGCCAGCGGAAGAGCGCCGCGGCCATCAGTCCACCGGCGAGCTGCGCGACGACGAACGGGGCGACGTCCGCCGGGCGGATGCCGGCGAAGGTCGGTGTGAAGGCCCGGGCCAGCGTCACCGCCGGGTTCGCGAACGATGTCGAGGCGGTGAACCAGTACGCGCCCGCGATGTAGAGGCCGACCGCCAGCGGCGTCGCATCGGGCCGTCGATGTCCGCAGCCGCGAATCACCGCCACGAGTCCGAACGTCGCCACCGCCTCGCTGAACCACTGCGCGCCGCCGGCGCGCAGGTGCGTCGACGCGGCGAGCCACGCCGGCTCCGCGAACATCGCGTGCGCGGCCATGGCGCCGAGCAGCCCGCCGGCCAGCTGCGCCATCACGTAGCCGACCGCCAGTGCCAGCGGGAAGAAACCTCCGCTGCCGCTCGGCAACGCGCCGAGCCACTCGACGAGCGTCACGACCGGGTTGAAGTGCGCGCCCGAGACGCCGCCGAACGTCAGGATCAGCGCCACGAGCGTGGCGCCGGTGGCGATGGTGTTGGCGAGCAGCGCGAGGGCGACGTTCCCGCCGGCGAGCCGCTCGGCCATGATGCCGGAGCCGATCACGGCGGCGACGAGCAGCGCCGTCCCGAGCCCTTCAGCCACGAGCCGGCGCGCGAGTGACGGTCGCATCAGTCGCAGCAGCCGGGCGCGCAGCACGCGCCGGCGCCCGCCGCCGAGCCGAGCGTCACGAGCGTCTTCTTCGTCGCGCCGGTCGCACGGCCGGCCGTCGTGGTGCCAGCGGCGTCGCGGACCGTCGTCGGCTTGGTCGCGCGGACGAACGCGCTCATGAAGGCGCCGTCGACCTCGCGGGCGAGCGCCTCGACGTCGGTGCCGTCCTGCGCCAGGAAGGTGCGCGCGTCCTCGAGCCCGTAGATCCGCGTCGGTTCGATACCGACGGCGTCGAAGCCGGCGGCCGCGAGCTTCTCGGCGTACTCCTGCTCGCCGAGCGCGCCGGCGACGCAGCCGACCCAGAGGTCCATGCGGGCGCGGATGGCCGGCGGCATCTCGCCCCGCACCACGACGTCAGAGACGGCGAACCGTCCGCCCGGCTTGAGCACGCGGAACGCCTCGGCGAGCACGCGGTCCTTGTCGGCCGAGAGGTTGATCACGCAGTTCGAGATGATGACGTCGACCGAGTTGTCGGGCAGCGGGATGCGCTCGATCTCGCCCTTGAGGAACTCGACGTTGGTCAGCCCGCTCTTCCGCGTGTTCTCGTTGGCGAGTCCGAGCATCTCGTCGGTCATGTCGAGGCCGTAGGCCCTGCCGGTCGGGCCGACGCGCCTGGCCGAGAGCAGCACGTCGATGCCGCCGCCGGAGCCCAGGTCGAGCACCGTCTCGCCGGCCTTCAGCTCGGCGACCGCCGTCGGGTTGCCGCAGCCCAGCGAGGCGCGCAGCGCCTGCTCGGGAATCTCCCCGGCCTGGGTGGCATCGTAGAGGTCGCTCGTGATGGGGTCGCAGCTCCCATCGAGCGCGGCCGCGCCGCCGCAGCAGGCGTTGCCGGCCCCGGCGATCACGCGCAGTGCCGCCTGTCCGTATTTCTCACGGACGACGTCGGTGACGGCCGGATCGACGGAGGGGGCAGCGCCGGAGGTGGTCTCGGTACTCATGGTGTCTGTCTCCTTCACTTGCAGCAGGCGAGCATGCGCTTCGGCTCCACCACCTTGTTGCGGGTGCAGCACTCGGCGTAGAGGAACCCGAGCAGCGCCTGCAGCGCCTCGGTGTTCGCGGTATAGCGGAGAAACGTCCCCTCACGGCTGACCAGCACGAGCCCCTCGTGCTTCAGCTTGTCGAGGTGATGCGAGAGGGTGGAATTCGGGATGTCGAGCTCGGCCGCCAGCTCGCCGACCACCAGCCCGTCGGGATGGGCGGTCAGCAGGAGCTGCAGGATCCGGAGCCGGGCGGCGGTGCCCATGGCCGAGAACATGTCGGCGTAGCGTTCGAGCTCGGCACTGCGTTCGGCGGTGTCACGCTTCGTCGTCGTTGCCATATTTCTACAAATACAGAAATACAGGGGCGCCTGTCAAGGGCCCCGGCCTGATAAGCTGAAGGCTCCAGTGCCACTCCTGACGCTCGATCACATCTCCCACGCCTACGGTCACCTTCCCCTGCTCGACGACGTCTCGCTGCAGATTCAGCCTGGGGAGCGCCTTGCCCTGATCGGGCGCAACGGCAGCGGCAAGTCGACCCTGATGCAGATCGTCGGCGGCGAGCTCGTGCCCGACAGCGGCGTCGTCTGGCGCGAGCCGGGGGCGCGCGTCGCCCGCCTCGTGCAGGACGTGCCGCTCGAGACGCAGGCCACCGTCTTCGACGTGGTGGCCGAAGGCCTGGGCGACCTCAGCGCGCTCGTGGCGGCGTACCACCACGCGCTGGTGGAGGTGTCGGCCGGCAGCGCCGAGGCGCTCGAGCAGCTGGGACACCTGCAGCACGAACTGGAGGAGCGCGACGGCTGGCGCCTGGAACAGCGCGTCGAACTGGTGCTGACGCGGCTCGATCTCGACGCCGACGCGCACGTCGACACCCTCTCGGGCGGCTGGCGGCGGCGCGTGCTCCTGGCCCGCGCGCTGGTCGCGGCCCCCGACGTCCTCCTGCTGGACGAACCGACCAACCACCTCGACATCGAGGCGATCGAGTGGCTCGAGACGTTCCTCGGTGACTACGCCGGCGCCGTGTTGTTCATCACGCACGACCGGGCCTTCCTGGAACGGCTTGCCACGCGCGTGCTCGAACTGGATCGCGGCCGCCTGACGTCCTGGCCCGGCGACTACGACACCTTCCTCCGCAAGAAGGAGGAATGGCTGGCCAACGAGGCGCTGCTCCACGAGAAGTTCGACAAGAAGCTCGCCGAGGAAGAAGTGTGGCTGCGTCGCGGCATCAAGGCGCGGCGCACCCGCGACGAGGGACGGGTCAAGCGCCTGATGGAGATGCGGGCGGAGCGGGCCGACCGGCGCGCGCTCGTCGGCAGCGTCAAGCTCGCGATGGAGCAGGGCGACGCGTCGGGCAAGATGGTGTTCGAGGCCGAGGACGTCAGCAAGGCGTTCGGCGACCGCGTGGTGCTGCGCGACTTTTCCACCCGCATCATGCGCGGCGACCGCATCGGCCTGATCGGCCCGAACGGCGCCGGCAAGACGACGCTGCTGCGGCTGCTGCTGGGCGACATCCAGCCTGACAGCGGCACCATCCGGCAGGGGGCCAATGTGCAGGTGGCGTACTACGACCAGCAGCGCGAGCAGCTCGATCCCGAGCGGACGGTCGTCGACACGGTCGGCGACGGCAACGACCAGGTCACCGTGGCCGGACGTACGCGCCACGTGCACGGCTACCTCGAAGACTTCCTCTTCCCGCCGGAGCGGGCGCGTTCGCCGGTGAAGGCGCTGTCGGGTGGTGAGCGCAACCGGCTCCTGCTCGCGCGGCTGCTCACCCGTCCGGCCAACGTGCTGGTGCTCGACGAGCCCACCAACGATCTCGACCTCGAGACGCTCGAACTGCTCGAGGAGCAGCTGGTGGACTGGCCGGGAACGCTCATCCTGGTCAGCCACGACCGCCGGTTCCTCGACCACGTGGTCACCAGCACCATCGCCTTCGAAGGTGGCGGCGTGGTGCACGAGTACGTCGGCGGCTACGAGGACTGGGTCCGTCAGCGCGGATCGCGCCTCGTCACGCCCGGCCGTCCGGCGGCCGCGCCGCCCGCGCCCCCTGCGCCGGTTCAGGCGTCGACTCCCGCCCCGGCAGCCCCACGGTCCCAGGCTCGGGCGGCCGCACCCGCCCGGACGTCGGCGCAGGCCGTGGCGACTCCCGCCCCGGCGGCGCAGTCCCGTCGCAAGGCGAGCAACAGGGAGCAGCGCGAACGCGAGGAACTGCCGGGCCGCATCGAGGCGCTCGAAGCTGAACAGCGGAAACTGACCACGCTGGCGGCCGGCGCCGACTTCTACAAGCGCCCGGCGGCGGAGATCCAGGCCACCCTGCACCGGCTCGAGCTCCTGCCGAACGAGTTGCTCGCCGCCTACGCGCGCTGGGACGAACTCGACAACCTGAAGTAGCCCCGCACCACCTCGACCGTGGCCGGCTCGGCACGTGCCGTGCTGAACCACGGCGACGCCTCGTA
>CANIAI010000144.1 GCA_947465275.1 Acidobacteriota bacterium
CGCCCCCGGCGAGGTGCGCCAGTTCGTGTTCCTGATCGGCGCGGGCGCCGATGCGGCCGAGGCGCGGGCGCTCATCGCCGCGCACGGTCATGTCGCCGCCGCCCTCGAGGCGCGCGCGGCCGTCCACGCGATGTGGGACGGCCTGCTCGATGCGGTGCAGGTGCGGACGCCGGACGATTCGTTCGACACGCTGATGAACCGCTGGCTGCTCTACCAGACCGTCAGCTGCCGGCTCTGGACGCGCGGCGGCTACTACCAGCCGGGCGGGGCCTACGGGTTCCGTGACCAGCTGCAGGACGTCCTGTCGCTGCTGCTCGTCCGTCCCGATCTGGTCCGGGAACACCTGCTGCGCGCGGCGTCGCGCCAGTTCGTCGAGGGCGACGTGCAGCACTGGTGGCACGAGCCGAGCGGGAACGGCTTGCGCAGCCTCTGTTCGGACGACCTCCTCTGGCTGCCCTACGTGGCGTTCGAGTACGTGCGGGCCACCGGCGATGCCGGCGTGTTCGACGAGCGCGTCCCCTTCCTGGTGGCGCCCCTGCTCGCGGCGGGCCAGCACGAAGCCTACGGCCTGCCGGCCCGGGCGGAGGAGGACGGCACCCTCTTCGAGCACTGCGTCCGCGCGGTCGAACGCGGGACGACCGCGGGGGCGCACGGGCTGCCGCTGTTCGGCGCCGGCGACTGGAATGACGGGATGAACCGGGTGGGCGAGGCAGGCCGCGGCGAGAGCACGTGGCTCGGCTTCTTCCTGCACGGGGTGCTCACGCAGATGGCCGCCGTGTGCGACGCACGCGCCGACGGGACACGGGCCGCGCGCTTCCGCGCCGACGCCCTCCGGCTGGAGTCACCGCTCGAACTCGCCTGGGACGGTGAGTGGTACCGGCGCGGCTACTACGACGACGGCTCGCCGCTCGGGTCGGCGCAGAACGACGAGTGCCGCATCGACTCGATCTCGCAGTCGTGGGCGGTGCTCTCGGGCGCCGTGCCGCTGCGGCGGGCGGAACGGGCGATGGACGCGGTGCGCTCGTCGCTCGTCGCGCGGCGTGCCGGGCTGGTGCTGCTGCTCGACCCGCCGTTCGACACGTCGGCGCAGGAGCCGGGCTACATCAAGGGGTATCCGCCAGGGGTGCGTGAGAACGGCGGCCAGTACACGCATGCCGCCGCGTGGGTGGTCATGGCGTTGGCGCGCCTTGGCAGCGGCGACGAGGTCGCCGAGCTGTTCCACATGCTCAACCCGATCAACCACACGGGCACGCCGGCGGCGGTCACGCACTACAAGGCCGAGCCCTACGTCGTGGCGGGTGACGTCTACGGACGCGCCCCGCACGAGGGGCGCGCCGGCTGGAGCTGGTATACCGGGTCGGCCGCGTGGCTCTATCGCACCGGCGTCGGGAGCATGCTCGGCCTGCGCCGGCAGGGTGCGACGTTCACCGTCGATCCCTGCATCCCGTCGTCGTGGCCCGCGTGCGAGATCACCTGGCGGACGGGTGACGCCGTATACCGGATCACGGTGTCGAACCCGGATCGCGTCTGCCGGGGCGTACGTTCCGCGAAGCTGGACGGCGTCGCCGTGAATGCCGCCGCGATTCCCCTGGGCGGCCCCCCAGGCGTGCATCTCGTGGACGTCGTGTTGGGCGCGGTGCCGGGCGCGGTGATGGGGACGCGCGGCCGGTAAGCGCCGTCAGGCTCGGGACAGGATCGTCGCGCCCGCGCGTGGCGTCGAGCGCAGCCCCAGGAGCCGGAGCACCTGGCTGCGCTGGCCGAGGACGTCGGCGAGCGTGTGTCCGTCGAGGACGCCGAGGAACGCACGCTGCGCGTCGACCATCACCTTCTTCAGGCCGCAGGCGCGCACGATCGGGCAGCTGTTGGTCTCGAGATCGAAGCACTCGAGCAGGTTCAGGTGCGGCTCGGTCTTCCGGATCAGGGCACCGAGGTTGATAGCTGATGGTGCCACGGCGAGACGCAGCCCGCCCGAGCGTCCACGGGTGCTGGCCACGAGCCCCTCGCGCACGAGCACCTGCACGACCTTCACGAGGTGGTTCGGCGAGACGCCGAAGGTCTCGCTCACCTCACGGATCGAGACCAGCCGGTCCTCGTGCATCGCGAGGTAGAGCACGACGCGCAGCGCGTAATCGGAGAAGTGCGTCAGCTGCATCCCGGGCCTCGGTCAATCTGGTTGGGACTCCATCCTTCTCGCGCGCGCGACAAACCTGTATCCTGTAGGCCTGTTTTCGGGCCGGCTCGCGCGAGGTCCCGAGCTTCACTATACAGGCAGTCTCTTCGAGACTGGCATCCGGGCCGGCGTCTCCCCCACGGGCCGGGTGCCGGCGGTCGGCGTGCGCCTGCCGTCCGAACGCAGAACAGGGGCACGGCCCTCACGGACCGTGCCCCTGCCTGCTGTCTCTTGCGTCCCCCGCCATGCAGCATGCGCTGCCCGCCCAAACGACCTGTCAGCCCTCGGCGATATTCAGCAGGCGGCCCATCGCGAGGCGCGGCCCGCGGTCCGGATCCTGCTCGACGCGGCACTCGCGGTTCAGCAGCATCGTGTCGCGGCGATCCGAGTACGCGGGCCAGGTGGGCAGGTTGGGGACGTTGGGATTCCCGGTGCGGGCGAACGCCACCCACGCCGCGCTCACCTTGTCGGCGAGGGCATACGCATCGGGGCGCTGGGCGATCAGGCTGCCGCCGCGCGCGATGTTGTTGAAGACGAACTGGATCTCGATCGTGTGCGGCGAGCGCATGTGCCCGCCCAGTTCCGGCGTCTCCCAGTCGAATCGGTACACGTAGGCGGGTGCGCCCTGCTGCGCGACCTTGCGCCGGGCCAACTCGCGCGTGTAGACCCCGCGCGGGTGATCGGTCGCGATCAGGATGTGCAGGTCCCACGGGGTGGCGTCTGGGTGCGCCTCCCGATAGATGCGGATGATGGGGTCTGGGTCGACACGCAGGCGCGCCTGAACCCGCGCGCGCAGTCCGGCCTCGTCGAGCGCCAGCTTCTCGGGCGTGGGGCGGTCGTACCAGGTCTCTTCGGTGCGGGCCCAGCCAATGAGCAGCGGAATGGACGCGGAGAGCGCGGGACCGGACGGGTCCCACGGATGCCCCGGAATCACCGTGCCGTCGACCACGGGCGTGTTGGCCGTCCAGCCAGGCGCGCGGTCCGTCATCTGACTCAGGACCGCGGCGTTGGCCTTGAACAGCTGCGTCATCGGCACCGCCTGGAGCTCGCGGACCTGCCCCGGCTTGAGGCGGAGTTCCCGCATCAGGAGGTCCGAGTAGGTGTGCGCGTCGGCGGGCGACATCAGCCGCAACACCGAGCCGCTCTCGATGATCGCGCGGTGGAAGAGCCCTTTCGCGCCCGGCATCGACATCAGCGTCGCGACCTTCCGGCCGCCGCCCGACTGCCCGAAGATCGTCACCGCGTTCGGGTCGCCGCCGAAGCGCTCGATGTTCGTGCGCACCCAGCGGAGCGCGGCGACGATGTCGAGCAGGCCGACCGCCCCCGACTGGGCGAAGTCAGAGCCCATCGCCTCGCCGAGCGAGGTGAAGCCGAAGACGTTGAGACGGTGGTTGAGCGTGACCACCACCACGTCGCCGAGCTGCGCGAGCCGTCCGCCCTCGAGGATGGGGCGCGAGGCCGAGCCGCTGGAGAACCCGCCGCCGTGCAGCCAGACCATGACGGGCCGCTTGCCGGTGGCGAGTGCCGGCGTGAAGACATTGAGCACGAGGCAGTCCTCGCCCTCAGCGCCTTCGGCCGGCTTCTCATCCGGTGCGGTCTGGGGTGCGGACGGTCCCCACGCCAGGACATCCCTGGTGCCCGTCCAGGGGGCGGGGGGCTTCGGCGGCATGAAGCGATTGGACCCGGCCGTGGAGGCGCCGTAGGGGATGCCCTTGAAGACGTGAACCCCGTCGATCGTCGTTCCTCGCACGCTGCCTGACGCGGTCGGCACAATCGGGGTCGCGTCCGCCGCCCCGGCGAGGTCAATCCATGGCCCTGCATGTGCGGCCGCCAGCAACAGGCCGGTGCGCTTCACGAACGTGCGACGGGTGTGGGTCGTCTTCACGGATGCTCCTTGGCCCGGGGGCCCGCTGGTCCTGGCGAATCTTACCCGGAATGGCCATCGGAGCAGGAACGATCCTCCTCGCGACTCACTGCCCGCACCCGCTCGAGGCACACATGAGTCCCCAGATGAGATACGGCACCCCGATCGCCAGGCCAGCGACGATGCCTGCCTTGGCGGCGGTGTGCAGGCCCACCCGCCTGAGTCGAGTCACCTCTTCGTAGCGAATGACGACCGGGGCGGCTGACCCATCGCGTTCGAGCGACAGGCTGTCCGCAGCGACCGACTGAATCTTCGCCCGGAGCTTCCGGCCATCGGTGGTCCTCAGGTCTACGGTCCGGCCGGTGCCGATGGCTTCCGCGACGCGGTGAACGGCCGCCGCGTCCGGCGTCCCGGCCCCTGTGTGCTCGAACGTCGTCGGTGCCGCGCCGGCCTGCGCCCACGCCTCCTGCGGCAACCCGCTCCCGACCCCAAGTGCCATCGCCAGCGCGACAAGCCTCGACACCATGCGGCTGCAACGACCCTGTCTGTCCATCGCGTCACCCTCCTCGACCACTAAGGTGCCGGACGTCCCCGGAACGGCTCACGGAAGCCACCGCGGCACGGGAGGTACTGCCGGAATCGTCCCACTCCGGAGCTCGGCAGGGAGCCGAATGTGGGGCGGTACGTGAAAAAGCCCGGGGCGCATCGCTGCACCCCGGGCTGGTCGTTCTGGCGTCGTCGCGGCCTGCGCGACGACGTCGTGCGTGTTACTCGACGTCGCCGGCCGGCGGCCGGCTGCCCATCGTCTCCTCGGCCTCGAACGCGTACTCGATGTCGCGATCGAGGTCGAGATCCTCCTCGCTCGGCTGGACCGGCTCCGGCGCCTTCGGCGGATCGTCGGCCGGGATGCGCACGTGGCGGTAGTACTCGAAGCCGGTGCCCGCCGGGATGAGGCGGCCCATCGTGACGTTTTCCTTCAGGCCGCGCAGGTGGTCGATCTTCCCCGAGATGGAAGCTTCGGTGAGGACGCGGGTCGTCTCCTGGAACGAGGCCGCCGAGATGAACGAGTCGGTCGAGAGCGACGCCTTGGTGATACCGAGCAGCAGCGGCTGCGCGGTGGCCGGACGCCCGCCCGCCTGGATGACCCGTTCGTTCTCCTCGAGGAACCGGAACTTGTCGGTCTGCTCGTCCACGAGGAATTCGGTGTCGCCCACATCCTCGATGCGCACCCACCGCATCATCTGCCGCGAGATGACCTCGATGTGCTTGTCGTTGATGTTGACGCCCTGCAGCCGGTAGACCTCCTGGATTTCGTTCACCAGGTACTTCTGCAGTTCCTTCTCGCCGAGCACCCGCAGGATGTCGTGCGGATTGCTCGGGCCGTCCATGAGCTGCTCGCCGGCGCGCACGCGCTCGCCTTCGTGCACGTTCACGTGGACGCCTCGCGGCAGCGCGTATTCACGCGGCTCGGTGCCGTCGTCGGGAACGATGATCAGCTTGCGCTGGCCCTTCACGACGCCGCCATCCTTCACCACGCCGTCGATCTCGGAGATGACGGCGGGGTCGCGCGGCTTGCGGGCCTCGAAGAGCTCGACCACGCGCGGCAGACCGCCCGTGATGTCCTTCGTCTTCGTGGTCTCGCGCGGGATCTTCGCGAGCACGTCACCCGCTTCGACCGACTCGCCGTCCTGCACCATGAGGTGCGCGTGCGACGGCATGTGGTACTTGCGGATGGTCTTGCCCGTCTTGTCCTTGATCTCGATCGTCGGCTGCTTCTTCTCGTCTGGTGAGTCGACGATGATGAAGCGCGACAGGCCGGTGACCTCGTCGACTTCCTCGTGGACGGTGACGCCCTCGATGATGTCCTTGAACTTGAGGGCGCCCGGCTCCTCGGTGAGGATCGAGAAGGTGTACGGGTCCCACTCGACGAGCGTCTGGCCCTGCTCGACCTTCTGGCCGTCCTTCACCTTGAGGCGCGCACCGTAGACGATCGGGTAGCGCTCGCGGTCGCGGCCCTTGTCGTCGCGGACGACGAGCGAGCCGTTGCGGTTCATGACGATCAGCTGGCCGGCCGGCGTCGAGGCGCCCGCCTCGGTCTTGTGCGTTTCGACGACCGAGAGGCCCTCGTAGTGCACCGTGCCGGCGTGCCGGGCATCGAGCGTGTTCTGCTCGGAGACGCGCGACGCGGTGCCACCGATGTGGAACGTGCGCATCGTGAGCTGCGTGCCGGGCTCACCGATCGACTGCGCCGCGATGACACCGGCCGCCTGGCCGAGTTCCACCAGCCGTCCGGTCGCGAGGTCGCGGCCGTAGCAGTGGGCGCAGACGCCCCGACGGGCCGCGCAGGTCAGC